>NCAP01000072.1 GCA_002255495.1 Rhodospirillales bacterium 20-60-12
GGTGCCCTCTTCGCCAGCGGTGAGATGCAATTGCCCTTCGTACTGCAATCCGCCGAAATCATGAAAGCGGCCGTTGCCTATCTGGAGCCGCTGATGGAGCGTGTCGAAGGGCAGCAGAAAGGCACCATCGTGCTCGCGACCGTCAAGGGCGATGTGCATGATATCGGCAAAAATCTGGTCGATATCATTTTGACCAATAATGGTTATCAGGTGATCAATCTGGGCATCAAAGTGCCGCTTGCCGATATGGTAGCGGCAGCACGCGAACATCGGGCGCACGCCATCGGCATGTCTGGCCTGCTGGTCAAATCCACTGTTGTGATGAGGGAAAATCTCGAGGAGATGTCGCGCCAGGGGATCGATATTCCGGTCATGCTGGGCGGTGCGGCACTGACCCGCAATTATGTCGAGGATGACTGTGTCGCTGCTTATCAATCGGGCCGTGTCGCTTACGCGCGCGATGCGTTTGACGGTTTGCATTTGATGGACAAGGTGACCGGCAACGGGTTCGATGATTATTTGGCCGCCATTCAGGCCAAGCGCTCAGGCAAGGCGCGCAATACCAAGCGCAAACTGGGCCAGGCCGATGAGCGCGCTTTCGCACCCATCGATGTGCGCGCCGTTCAGGCCCGCCGCCGGCGCCTCACTCAAAATGTTCCGGTCGTCGAGCCGCCTTTCTGGGGCGCGCGCGTGATCGAGGCAGCACCCAAGGCCATCATTCCCTTCATCAATGAGCGCTCGCTGTTCCAATTCCAATGGGGTTTTCGCAAGCAAGGCAAGTCGCTCGATGATTTTCTTGGCTGGGCGCGTCAGGAATTGCGCCCGATCATGAAGCGCATGCTCGCTTTGTGTGATGCCGAGGATATTCTCAAGCCGCAGGCCATCTATGGTTATTGGAAAGCCGCCGGGCAGGGCAATGATCTCATTCTGTTCGAGCCTGATGGCGCCACCGAGGTTGCACGATTCGCGTTGCCCCGCCAACCCAAGGATGACGGCGAATGTATTGCTGATTTCTTTCGCGATATCGAGGACGATGAACGTGATATGATCGGCTTGCAGATCGTCACGGTGGGTCAAAAAGCATCCGAAGTGGCACGGCTCTGGTTCGAGGATAATCGCTACCAGGATTATCTATACCTGCATGGGCTGTCGGTGGAGATGGCCGAAGCGATGGCGGAATATACCCATAAGCGCATTCGCGCGGAGTTGGGTTTCGCCAGTGAGGACGACCGCGATTTGGAAAAAATGCTCGCGCAATCCTATCGCGGCTCGCGCTATTCGTTTGGCTATCCGGCCTGCCCGAAACTGGAAGATCAAGCTGCGATTCTGAAACTTCTCGATTCTGAGCGGGTTGGCATTTCGCTATCGGATGAATATCAATTGCATCCTGAGCAATCCACGAGTGCGATTGTCGTGCTTAATCCCAAAGCTAAATATTTCTCCGTTTGAAGTGGCGGCGGCCTAATCTTGTGTCCTGAACCGGAAGTTCATTTGATCGAGGCTGTTATTTGTGTTGAGCGTTGAAAGTGCAGAAGCGTTTCATGCTGGCGAGGATATCGCTGGCGGACTTTGTCCATCTGAATGGCTTTGGTTCAGCGTTATGCTGCTGGATGAATGAGTTGATGACGTTTTGAAGTTCACCAGCGCTGCGGTGAACGCCCCGCCTGATCAGCTTTTCCGTCAGCACCGCAAAGAAGCGCTCGACTTGGTTGAGCCAGGATGAGCTGGTTGGCGTCAGATGCACATGCCAGCGCTTGCGCCGTGTGCCGCCGGGCAGACAAAGACGCCAATTCAACGCGTTCAGCTTCACTCAGAACCAGCTTGCCGCGAACAACACCCATTTTCCACATCCCAAACAGAATGCAGAAAACCTAGCAAATCATCACGAAGCCGGTGATCCGCTATTTGCGAATCCCCGATCCCACGAATTTCGGAATCGGGACACTAAATTGATTTTATCGGTCATTTCCATGCGTTTATTTTGAACTTCCTGGTTCAATCTAAATACATATTGACCTAGGGCGTGATCGTTTTACGATGACATACCCTATGTTCATTTTTCCGATCAATATTGGTTTAGCTGGAGCCAAGCGACTCCATCGAAATGCATATTGATCTAACTGGCCTTGACGGTGCGGAAAAAGCAACTGCGTGCACCGGTGTGGCATGCCGCACCGGTCTGGGCGATCCGCAGCAAAATCGTGTCGCCATCACAATCGATGGCGAAATCGATCAAAGCCTGAATATGGCCGGAGGTCTCGCCCTTGCGCCATAAGCCCTGGCGGCTACGGCTGTAATAACAGACGCGCCTGGTCGCGATCGTTTCTTCGATTGCCTCCCAGTTCATCCACGCCATCATCAGCACTTCGCCCGTGTCGTGCTGTTGGGCGATCGCGGGGATCAGTCCGGCGGCGTTGAATTTCAACGCGGTTTTCAAATCAATGAGTGCAAGATCGGTCATGGCGCGAGAAATCCATCGGTGATGCATAAAGGCTCAAAGCTGCGCAGGATCATCGGGTCGGGGAAATCTTTGGGCAAGGATGCGTCCCGATGGTCCAGCCGCAGCACCAGGTCACGCAATATATTCAGCCTTGCGATTTTTTTGTCGTTCGCCCGCACAACCACCCAAGGTGTTTCGGCGCTATGGGTTCGGCTCAGCATGGCGTTGCGGGCCGCGGAATATTCATCCCAATATTTTTGCGCTTTCTCGTCAATCGGGCTGATTTTCCATTGCTTCAAGGGGTCTGTGGCACGCGCCTTGAGGCGCTTTTTCTGCTCATGCTTGGTAATGTCGAGATAATATTTGATGGTAATGATCCCGGCCTGATGCAGCATCGCCTGAAACGGACCGATGCTGTTCATGAATTCCTCATATTGCGCATCGGTGCAGAAGCCCATCACTTTTTCGACGCCCGCGCGATTATACCAACTGCGGTTGAAAATCACGATTTCGCCGGCGGCCGGTAGATGCGGCACATAGCGCTGGAAATACCATTCGCTCTCCTCGCGATTGGAGGGTTTACCCAGTGCGACGACGCGAATATTCCGCGGGCTCAAATGTTCGGTAATGCGCTTGATTGTGCCATCCTTGCCGGCAGAATCACGGCCTTCGAAGATCAGCAGAATTTTCGCACCCCTGTCGATGACATAGCGTTGGAGTTTACCAAGTTCAATTTGCAGCCGCCGCAATTCGCGGGGGTAATGCTTTACATCTTCGGCAGGATCATGGATCGTGATATCGGGTGCGGGGTGTTTTTTTGACATGTCAAAGCCCTCTCAGAAGACCAGGCTGCTATAGATGAGAGATCCGAACAGCAATGCCACAAGCCACCCGGCCGCCCATGCCATGCGCGGCTGGCGCGACAGCATCATGGCATAAATCGCTTTGAGCATATTATTGCTCCCGCTCGCGGTCAGAATGGCGGTGACGATGGCGCCCTCGTTGATCGGGAATTTGCCGCTCAGGATCGAGAGAATGAATGGATCGATATCGGTAAATCCCACCGCAAAACTCAATATCCGCAGGCCATTCGCGCCGTAATGGGTGGTGATGAAATTGGTAATGGCCGCAAAGGCGACAAACAGCCCGGCGAACAAAAACGCAATCGGCAGATCGAGCGGATTGCGCGGCGCTTCATGGCCCTTGCCGGCGGGGGCAAGTGCGCCGCCGCGCGAAAGCGCAAATGCCACGATGGCCGAACTGACGACGAACAGGCCGAACGGCAAAGCCAGATCGCGGGCAGCGGTAAAAAACCCGAGTGCTATGATCACCACGAACAACCGCAGATACATCATCATGGTGGCAATCACGACGGCGGCCGGCACCAGCCTTGCGCTATCGGGTTCGGCCCGGGCCGAGCGAGCCAATACCACGGTCGCCGCCGTGCTCGAATATAACCCGCCCAGAACGCCGGTCAGCAGCGCGCCAGCTTGGGGAAACACATAACGATGCACCAGATAACTAACATAGGAAATGCCCGAAATCAGCAGCACCGCCGTCCAGACTTTAACATAAGTAATCCCGGCCAGCCCCAATATCGTGCTGTCAGGCAGCAGCGGTAGAACCAGCCCGGCAAGGATGATGAATTTTGCCAGCGTTACCCCTTCGGCGGCGGGGAACGCGTCGGAAAATTTGCGGATGCCGGCCATATCGCCCAGCGCAAATAATGTCGCAACCGTCATGGCCGCCACAACGGCCACGGGTGCCGCCAGCACCAACGGCCCCAGCGCGTAGACGAACAACCCGATGACGCTCGGCAGCAATGCCGCATCGCCCAAAGCAAGGCGGGTGCGGTAATCGAGTGCCAGAAACAAGGCCAAGCCAGCGAAACCGGTCAGAAACGGCCAGGGCTGACCAGGGGAGATAATCCAGAGTGTGAAGCCCAGGACAGCAAACATCGCCAATGTGCGGGTCGTGCCGAAACCCACTCCGCCGCCGGTTGTGCGCCGATAGGCATGCAACTCAAGCCCGATCAATATCGCCAAAATCAAGGTCGCCCCGAAGGGCGCGAGCTCGGCAGGCAGGGTGGCCAACATGCCCATCAATCGCCGGTTTGCCGAAACTCCGCATCAAGTTCGCCCGCCAGGCGAGGTGCCGAGGCGCACTCGACCGGTTCGGCGAAATCCCGCATGACGGCGAGCGCCTGATGCAAATCGACGATCAGATCATCGACATGCTCAAGCCCGATCTGGAAGCGCGCTGCCTCGCCGCCGAAGCCGCCTGTGCCCTCGCTGCGAGTAATCGTCATGCTGGTCGGCAATGCCAGGCTCTCAAAGCCGCCCCAGCTTGCGCCGATGCCGAACAGGCGCAACGAATCAATCATTTTCACCACCGCATCCTGGCTGAAATGCGGTTGAAACACGACCCCGAACAACCCGCAGGAGCCGGTGAAATCGCGCTTCCATAATTCATGGCCGGGGCAGGAGGGTAAGGCCGGATGCAGCACCCGCATAACCTCGGGCCGGTCTTGCAGCCATTTCGCGATGGCGAGTGCTGATTGCTCCTGGTGGCGCAGGCGCAGTGCCAGCGTGCGCGCCCCGCGCAAGGCGAGCCAGCAATCATCGGGCGATGCATATTGCCCTTGCTCGAGCGCGCCGCGCCGCAGCCAAAGCCAATCCTCCTCGGAATTCACGATCACCGCGCCGAGCACCAGATCCGAATGGCCACCGACATATTTGGTCAGCGCCTGGATCGATACATCAACCCCATGCGCGAAAGGTTGGAACACATGAATGCCCCAGGTATTATCCATGAATAATTTCGCGCCATGGGCATGGGCAACGCGCGCCAGGATCGGCACGTCCTGAATTTCGAACGTGTGGCTGCCCGGGCTCTCGGCGAACACCACTTTGGTCTCCGGCCGCATCATTGCCGTCAGCGCGGCCTCGTCGGCCTGCGGGTCGTAATAGCTCGTCGTCACACCAAAACGATGCAGCGTGGCATTGCAGAAGCTGCGAGTTGGCCCGTAGACCGAATCAGGCACCAGCACATGATCGCCCGCGGCCAAATAAGCGAGCAACGGCACAGTGATCGCGGCGAGCCCGGATGAGACGATCTGGCAATGGCTGCCACCCTCGATTTCGCTGACCATGTTCTCGAGCGCGAAATGCGTCTCTGTGCCGTAAAGCCCATAAATCTCGACCTGTTCCAGGCTGCGCTTGCCGGTCGTGCGCCGCTCCGCGCAGCTCGGATAGAGAATGGTGGAAGCGCGCACCAATTTCGGATTGACCGCGCCATGAATTTTCGTTCCGGCGCGGGCGCCGTGAACCAGTCTGGTATTGAACCGGTCAGCCATGTCCCGTTGCTATCTCCAAATCCTCGCGTGCGCCCCATTCTGACCATGAGCCGTCATACACAGCACCCATAGGCAGCCCGGCCTGGGCCATGCCGAGCGTGAGCACGCAAGCAGTAACCCCCGAGCCGCAGGATGTCACCACCTTCATCTGGTCCTCCACCCCGGCTGCGGCAAAGCGCGCCCGCAAGGCGGCGGGCGCTTTCATGGTGCCGTCCGGATTCAGCAATTCACCAAAGGGCAGCGAGATTGCCCCGGGAATATGCCCTGCGCGCACCCCGGCGCGTGGCTCCGGCGCCTCGCCCGCGTAGCGCGAAGCTGCCCGTGCATCGAGCACCAACTCATCGGCCTGGATCAGATTATCGAGCATATCGCCCGCGCCGCGCACCAGCCTTGCATGATAAGTCGGGATGAATCGCTGCGTCTGCACCGGGGCGGGCGCCTCGTTGCTGACGGCGCGCCCCTCGATTTGCCATTTGGGCAATCCGCCATCGAGAATTTTCACCTTCCCATGGCCGAATACTTGAAACATCCACCAGACACGGGCCGCCGAAAACAGGCCCTTCTGGTCATAGACGACGATCTTGCTGGCGTTGCTAACCCCCAACGCGCCGACCGCGGCGGCGAAGGCGCCCGGGCTCGGCAGCATATGCGGCAGATCGGTCGCGTGGTCGGAAATCGCATCGATATCGAAAAACAGCGCACCGGGAATATGCGCCTGCCGATAAAGCGCGGCTGCGTCGTGGCCTTCGGTGGGTAAGTAAAATGACGCATCGAATATGACCAGACCGGGTGTGCCGATCAGCCCCGCCAATTCCTCGGTGCTCACCAAATGTGCCATTTTTCCCCCGCTTTGGCCTCACGGGCCAAAAGCCCGTGATCGTCTGGCGCGTCAGACGCGCCGGTATTGTTCGGGCGTGTCAAACACGCTGGTATTTTTTGGCGTGTCAAACACGCTGGGATTCTTTAGGCGCGTCAGACGCGCCGGGCCGCGATGATCATTTCGCGGATCTGTTCGGCGGCCACCCGGCCTTTTATTGCATCGCGCCAGGTATTTTCGGCCACCCGCTGATGGGCTGCCACCGCGTCATCGGCGCCCGTGATCATGGCAACGCCGGTCGCGGCGGCCGGGCCGGCATCTGTGGCGAACGGATTAACCGCCAAGGTCGCCCGCTCGCGGGCGCGCAGCAGGGTGAACGGGCCGTTCGGGTCGCCGCCGGCGACCAGGCCCAGTTGCAGCCCGATCGGTTCGCTCTCCATCAAATCGGCAACCTGCTCCATTTCCCGCTGCGCCGCTTCACGACAAACCGCCCGCAACCGGTCCGACAGCGGCAATGCGCCGGCTACGCCATCGGCGAGGAACTTGCGCACCGTGGCCGGCGGCAGAATGGCAATGATCGAGGGTTTGCGCGAGGCATACATGCGTTTGCGCGAACTCAACGTACTCAGCACCTGCTCGGCGGCGGCACGTGCCATCGGCCGTTCGGTCCCAGCCTGATCGGCCACTTCCTCGAACGCCTGGGCCAATACATTATCGAACTGGTCGGTGCTGACGAGATAAGAAAACGGACCATAGACCTGTAAAATCTGGTCGGCGGTCTCTTCGATTTGACGAATGCGCTCAATATAGCCGATTGGCCGGTTATAATATTCAACACCGATGCCGAGCAGCGTCAGTGGTGAGATTTTCAACAATTCGGCCAGCCGCTTGACGGTGTCGAGCTTGATGACCTCGCCTTTTTCATAGCGATACAAAGCGGCGCGCGAGACACCGAGCCGGGCGGCGATTTCCTCAGCCTTCAGTCCCGACTCCATACGGTGCGCTCTTAGCTGCTGGCCAATCTCATTAAAGCGCATCGCTGCAAGTCTCCTGTTGCTCGGGGTTATGCCGCCCCGTTTGAAAAATTAGCCCGCCGATATTATCCAAGACATTTAATCTCATAAAACGTGATTGAGTTCTCCATGCTCAGATATGGCTTGAATCGTCGATAAATACAAGAGTTTGTCATATAATCTGACGAAAATATGGATCAGTATAAAGGCTGAGACACAACCATAGATAGTTGCGTATCGAAATACGGCGGAGTCTGATTTATTCATTACTGATCATTCATGTCAGGTCCGCCGTGATACGGCGTCGTTCGCCGGCGTGCCGCCGATCGTCCTCTCGGGCTTTCAGCATACTTGCGTCATATAGGCGAGCTTGTAGAGAAGTTGGCATGAACACTGAGAAACTTATGCCGCTGCTGCTGGCCGGGCTGCTGGGAATTGGCTGCCTGCTGATATTGCTGCCCTTCCTGCCGGCCATGCTCTGGGCCGCGATTCTGGTGTTCGCGACCTGGCCATTTTATCGCCGCGCCTGCCAATATTTACCGCGCCAGATCGTCGCCTTGCTCATCACGACCGCCATAGCGGTCTTGGTTTTGCTGCCTTTGCTGCATATTGCCGCCCGCGCGGGTGTAGCGATGCATCATTGGCAGGCCATACTGCACCGGGCGATCACCGGCGGTGATACGCAAAACGGCGATCTCGCGCCACCGCAATCGATGCTCAAATTGCCGGTGATCGGGCCCATATTGGGCGATTTATGGACGTCCTCTGCGGTGGATCTCGGCCAGGTCGGCGATGCCACGCGGCCATTGGTCACCGAATTCGCCCACACGGGCGTCAAATTCGTCCTCGCGCTGACCAGAGGGCTGGTCGGGGTCATGGTGGCGCTGTTCATTGCCTTTTTTTTCTATGTCAGCGGCGAAAGACTGGCCGGCGCTTGCTCGCTGATATTGTCGCGGATTCTCGATGAAACCCGCAGCCGGCATTTCATGAAGCTGGTCGGCGACACGGTGCGCGGGGTCGTGTTCGGAATTCTCGGCACGGCGCTGATGCAGGGCGCGCTCTACGCGCTCGGCTTTGCCGTCGCCCATGCGCCCCAGGCCTTGCTGCTGGCGACCATCGCCGGGTTCTTTTCCATCATTCCGGCCGGCGCGATCATTGTGTATGTCCCGGTCTGTCTGTTTCTGGCCGCGAAAGGCCATCTGCTCGCTGGTATTCTGCTGGCCATTTATTGTTTTGCGGTGGTTGGTGGGGCGGATAGTTTCGTTCGCCCCTGGTTGATTTCGCGCGGCGCCTCATTGCCTTATCTGGTCACGCTGCTCGGCGTTCTGGGTGGGGCCATCGCGTTCGGCGCTCTGGGCATTTTTCTCGGCCCGGTTCTGCTCGCCCTCGGCCTTGCGGCGGCTGAGGAATTCGCCGGCCTCCCCCGCGGCGCCTGGCGCGCGCCTGAGTGACCGCGGCGCCTGGCGCGCGCCTGAGTGACCGCGGCGCCTGGCGCGCGCCTGAGTGACCGCGGCGCCTGGCGCGCGCCTGATTAACATATTGGCGGACCACGTCTTTATCCCTAACTGACTATGCTAAAGACAATTCGATAAGACCGCGAGGATTCCATGACCCGAACGCCTGCCCTCCATGCCTCAGCCCTCCACGCGCCGGACGGCACCGCCAGCGCCGCCGCCGCCGAAATTCCGACCTGGAACCTTGCCGATCTGTATGCCAGCCCGCAGGACCCGGCCATTGCCGCGGATCTCGCCGAAACCCAGACCCGGGCAAAAGCTTACCGTGCCCGCTTCCATGGTCGGATCGCCAGCCTGTCGGCCGCCGATCTCGCCCAAGCCATCGCCGACTATGAGCAGATCGAAGAACGCCTCGGCCGTATTTCCTCCTATGCCCAGCTGCTCTTCAGTGCTGATTCAACTGATGCCGCCACCGGTCAATTCTACCAGATGATTTCCGAGCAGGTGACGCAGATCGGCTCGGATTTGCTGTTCCTGCCGCTTGAAATCAACCGCATCGATGATTCCGCCCTCTCCGCCATGCTCGCCGAACCGGCTTTGGCACGCTGGGCACCCTGGCTGCGCGACCTGCTGGTTTTCCGCCCGCATCAACTCTCCGACGAGGCGGAAAAGTTATTCCACGAAAAAGATGTCACCGGCCATGCCGCCTGGTCGCGCCTGTTCGATGAAACCATGGCCGGCATGCGCGTGGCTATCGGCTCTGATGAACTCACCCTCTCCGCCGCGCTCAACCGCCTGTCGGACCGCGACCGCGCGGTCCGTCAGCAAGCCGGCATCGCCATTGGCACGGCGCTGAAAAAGCACGAAAAACTGCTCGCGTTGATCACCAATATTCTCGCCAAAGACAAGGAAATCAGCGACAATTGGAGGGGCTACCCGACGGCGGGCAGTGCCCGCAACCGCGGCAATATGGTTGAGGACGAGGTGGTGGCCGCCCTGGTCGCTGCGGTCACGGATGCTTATCCAGCCCTGTCGCACCGCTATTACGCGATGAAGGCGAAATGGCTCGGTCTTGCGAAATTGCAGCATTGGGACCGCAACGCGCCGTTACCCGAGGATGATGATCGCGCCGTCTCCTGGCTGCAGGCCCGCGCGAAAGTGCTCGATTCCTACGGCCAGTTCAGCCACGAGCTTGCCAGCATCGCCGATACATTTTTCGACCGCAACTGGATCGATGCGACACCCCGGCCGGGCAAGTCGGGCGGCGCCTTCGCCCATCCCACAGTGCCCTCGGCTCATCCTTATGTGCTGATGAATTTTCACGGCCGGACCCGCGATGTCATGACATTGGCGCACGAGCTGGGCCATGGCGTGCATCAGGTGCTGGCTTCGCGCCAAGGCTATCTGATGTCCGGCACGCCGCTCACACTCGCTGAAACCGCCAGCGTGTTCGGCGAAATGCTGACCTTCCGCGCTTTGCTCGATGCCGAAACAGACCCCCGGCGCCGGCGGGTGATGCTGGCGCAAAAAATCGAGGACATGCTGAACACGGTCGTGCGGCAAATCGCCTTCTATCAATTTGAAACCGCCATCCATAATGAACGCCGGCGCGGCGAATTACTGCCCGAACGGATCAGCGAAATCTGGCTCGATGTGCAGCGCGCCAGCCTCGGCCCGGCCTTCGAATTCACCGATGAATACCGCATGTTCTGGTCTTATGTGCCGCATTTCATCCACTCGCCCTTCTATGTCTATGCCTATGCATTCGGCGACTGCTTGGTTAATGCGCTATACGGTGTGTTCCAGGATGCCAAAGCCAGGGGTGACGAAGCCGGTTTCATCACCAACTATATGCAAATGCTGCGCGCTGGCGGCACCAAACGCCATCGCGAACTTCTGGCCCCCTTCGGCCTGGATGCCTCTGACCCGCAATTTTGGCGCCGTGGGCTTGATGTCATCTCAGGCTTCATCGACGAATTGGCGGAGTAGTAATTTATTATGGCTGATGATCGTAACCAAGGCGGCAATCTGTTCGGTGAAATCCGCCGCATGGCGCGCACGTCGGGCGCTGTCGGCGGCATCGCTGCCCGGATCGGTGCCGAACGTGTCTTTGGCATTAAAACCGACCGCTCGCGTCACGCCGAAGATCTCAAAACCATCCTCGGCGGCCTGAAAGGCCCGATGATGAAAGTGGCCCAGTTCCTCTCAACCATTCCCGATGCGCTGCCGCCCGAATACGCCGAGCAACTGGCCCATTTGCAAGCCAACGCCCCGCCGATGGGCTGGGCGTTCGTGCGCCGCCGCATGGCCGGTGAATTGGGCCTTGATTGGGAGAAGAATTTCAGCGATTTCGGCCGTGAAGCCGCCGCCGCGGCAAGTCTGGGGCAAGTCCATCGCGCCACCTTGCTCGATGGCCGCACCGTCGCCTGCAAACTGCAATATCCCGACATGCCCAGCACCGTCGAAGCCGATTTGCGGCAGCTCAAACTCGCCATGTCCGTCTATAAGCGCATGGATAACGCCATCCATCAGGATGATATCTATGTCGAACTGACCGAACGCCTCCGCGAGGAACTCGATTATTCCCGCGAGGCCGCGCAAATGCGCCTCTATCAAAACATGCTGCACGACATCCCCGACGTCAATGTGCCTGGTCCGGTCAGTGAATTTTCGACAACACGCCTGCTGACCATGAATTGGCTGAACGGTCAGGGTTTCCAATCCTGGCTCGATGGCAATCCCAGCCAGGAGGCCCGCAATCGCCTCGCCACCGCTCTGTTTCGCGCCTGGTATATCCCGTTTTATCGCTACGGAATCATCCATGGCGATCCGCATCTGGGCAATTATCAGGTCGCCGCCGATGGCAGCCTCAACCTGCTCGATTTCGGCTCCATCCGCGTCTTCCCCGCCCGCTTTGTCAGCGGCGTCATCATGCTGTTCGAAGCTGTGCGCGACCAGGATAACGCAAAAGCCCTGCAAGCTTACACAATCTGGGGCTTCACCGATATCGACGAGGAAAAACTCGCCGTCCTCAATGAATGGGCGCAATTCCTCTACGAACCCCTGATGCAGGATCGCGTGCGGCCGATTCAGGAAAATCTCGACGTGCAATTCGGCCGTTCCGTTGCCGAAAAAGTCCATCAAGGCCTGCAACGCACAGGCGGCGTTCGACCACCACGCGAATTCGTCCTGATGGATCGTTCCGCCATCGGGCTCGGCAGCGTGTTCCTGCGCCTTAAAGCCGAATTGAACTGGTCGAAACTCTTCGCCGAAACCGTCGGCAACTTCAACGAACACGAACTTGAAACCCGCCAAGCCGCCGCCCTGCTCACCGCCGGCGTCCCCCCGCCACGCTGATCGGATGAACGATGAGCAGGACATGGGCGGGTGAAGCAAGATCAGGGGACGCTGTCCCCAGAAACCCCTGCCAGGGGCCCGCAGGCCTTTGGCCTGCTCTTATTCATCGGGCGCGCAAGGCGCGCCGGGCCCCTGGACCCTGATACAGCTCTTATGAAAAAGGAGCCCAGTACACTGTTTCAAACAGCGTGCTGGGCTCCTTTTTATTGAGAGCCAGATTAAAGGTTTCCAAAGGCATCGCCTTTGGCGGAGGTCCAGGAGGCAGGGCCTCCTGGCCTTACTTCACGCCCCCGTCCTTATTCAGGTCATGCCATCAGCACGGCGTTGGCGGTATTGACGGCGGTGAGCAGGGCGCCTGGGGCGAAGGGGGAGATGAGGCCTGCGGATTCGACGAGGCTGAGGAAAGGTGCTGATCCGCCGAGGGCGCATAGTTTCACGTAGGCATCGAGGCTGGCTTTGTAATCTTCTTGCGATTTGGCCCAGAATTGCAGGGCGCAGCATTGGGCGAGTGTGTAGTCGATATAGTAAAACGGTGAGCCGAAGATATGGCCTTGGGCATGGAAGCGCGCGCCGGTTTCGGGGTGGCTGAGATCGCCATAATCGCGCCAGGGCATATAGATTTGTTCGAGCCGCCGCCAGGTTGCCCGACGTTCGGCCTGGCTCATGTCTGGGTTGGCATAGATGTCATGTTGGAAGTGATCGACCAGCACGCCGTAGGGCAGGAATTCGAGGGCGCCGATGAGATGCATGCGGCGAAACCGGTCGGCGGCGTCGGGGCCGACCAGCAGGTCCATTTGCGGGTATGTCAGGAATTCCAGGCTCATGGAGTGAATTTCGGCCGATTCCATGGTGGGCCAGAGATAATCGATATTGGGTTGATGCCGGCTTTCGTAATTCTGGAAGGCGTGGCCCATTTCGTGGGTGAAGACATTGATGTCGCCATGGGTGCCGTTGAAATTGGCAAAGATGAACGGCATGCCGTCGGTTGGGAAGGATGTGCAGAATCCGCCGCCGGCTTTGGTCGGGCGGTTTTTCAGATCCATGAAGCCGCCGTCATTCATCGATTTGTAGAAATGCGCGAGGCGTTTATCCATGTTGTCGAACATGATTTGCGCTTGCGCGACGAGGTAATCATGGCCGCCTGCCGGTTTGGGGTTGCCGGCGGGATCGATGAGTTTTTCGTCCCAATAGTGGATCGTTTCCCAGCCATTGGCGCGGCGCCGTTCATCGACCAAGCGCGCGACCAGCGGGGTAACATATTCGAGCACTTCGGTGCGATAATGAGCAACGTCTCCGGCATCGTAATCCACCCGGCGCATTTTCCGGTAGGCCAGCGGGGTGTAGTTTTTATAGCCGAGCTTGATCGCCATGGTGTGGCGCAGTTTCACCAACCGATCATAGATATCGTCGAGTTCTTCGGCATGTTCGGCAAAGAACGCCCAGCGCGCGGTCTCGGCGGCGTGGCGTACGCCGCGGTTGAGTGATTCCGTGTAGGGGGCGAGTCCGGCGAGATTGTGGGTTTTACCATCGAACTCGATTTTAGCACTGGCGAGAATTTCCGTGTAGCGCGCTTCGAGTTTGGATTCTGCTTCGAGATCGGCGGCGATTTCCGGGGCGAAGGTCGTGACATCGCATTCCCACAGCCGCACGGCATGCGCGCCCACATGCTTTTCAACATCGGCGTGATTGCATTCGCTGAGCAGGCGCTTTTTGACATTGGTGTTCATCTCGATGGCAAAGGGCGAGAGCGCGTCGGCATATTCGCGTTCGGCCTTGTAATCGGCGTTGGTCGTGTCCTGTGCGAAATGCAAATAGGTCAGTGCGCTCCAGCTTTCATAGGCACGTCGTGCGTTATCCCAGGCTTGCATGGCGTGGGATAACGCCTTCTGATCGAGTAACGCGTTGATCTCGGCATATTGCGCTGTCAGTGATCCGCGCGATGGCTTACGTGGCTTGATCGATTCGAACTTCATGGCGTGGTCCTTAAGATTCTGTCATTAGCCCGAGCGCCTGACATTCGAACAACCGGCGATATGTGCCGTCGCCGCGCGAGACCAGTGCCGCATGCGTGCCTTCTTCAATAATGCGACCATGATCGAAAACCACGATCCGGTCCAGCGCCCGCACGGTGGAAAGCCGGTGCGCGATAACAATCACGGTGCGGCCGGTCATCAGCCGTTCCATCGCATCCTGGATCAACGCTTCGGATTCTGAATCCAGGCTGGCTGTGGCTTCGTCGAGAATCAGGATCGGCGCATCCGCCAGGAACGCGCGGGCGATCGCCACACGCTGGCGTTCGCCGCCGGACAATTTGACCCCGCGTTCACCCACCAATGTGCCATAGCCCTTGGGTAGTTTGCTGATAAAATCATGGGCATTGGCAAGGAAGGCGGCATGTTCGATGTCGGCTTGGCTGGCGCCGGGCCGGCCATAGGCGATGTTTTCGGCCAGCGAGCGATGGAACAAGATGGGCTCTTGCGGCACGATGGCGATTTGCGCACGCAGCGATTGCTGGCTGGCCTGGGCGATATCCTGGCCATCGACCCTGATCTGTCCGGCGGTGACATCATGCAGGCGCTGGAGCAATTTGACGAAGGTTGTTTTGCCCGAGCCTGAATGCCCGACGAGCCCGATCCGCTCGCCGGCTTTGATGGTCAGGTTGAACTCATCGAACAGCGGATTGACATGCGGGCCATAGCGAAATCCGACCCGATCGAACACGACTTCGCCCGAACTGATCATAATCGGCCGTGCGCCGACCTGATCGGCCACGCCGAGTTTCTGGCTGTGCAGCCCGACCAATTCCTCCATCTCATTCACCGAACGTTGCACATTGCTGATGTGATAACCGATATCGCGCAAATAGCCCTGAATGATGAAATAGGTTGTCAGCACGGTGGTCACGCCGCCGGCGGTCGCATGGCCTGTCCACCACAGCCACACAATCAGGCCGGTGATCAGGCTGCGCAGGCAGAGCAGGGCGGCGGATTGTATCGTTCCCGCCGCGATGCCGCGCCGCCAGGTGCGGCTGGTTCGCGATGACCATTTGCCCAGCACGAAAGCGAGTTTTTTCTCCTCGCGTTCCTCGGCGCCGAAGGCCTTGACCACGGCATTGCAGCCGATCGCATCGGCCAGCGCGCCGCCTACTTTGGTGTCCCACGCGTTGGAAAGCTGCGCGGCGGGGGCGACATATTTTACGGTCATCAGCACGGTCAGCACGCCGAACAAGCACGCGCCGATGGCCACCATGGCGCCCAAGGTCGGCCATTGCAGCCCGAGCATGATGGCCGAGCCCGCGAGCACCACGATGGCCGGCAGCAGCGCCAGCAAAATCGTATCGTTCAGCAGATCGAGCGCCCACATGCCGCGCGTCACTTTGCGCACCACGGAGCCCGCGAATGTATTGGCGTGCCAGTCCGCTGAGAAACGTTGCAGGCGGGCAAA
>NCAP01000073.1 GCA_002255495.1 Rhodospirillales bacterium 20-60-12
ATGCTCAATGGTCGGCACGATATCGAGAAACGCCACATGATTGACCGCCTTCTCATGATCCAAAGCGAGCCGATGCGCCACCCGTGCCCCCCGATCATGCCCGACCAGCCGGAACGTCTCATGCCCCAGCGCACCCATTACATCGATCATGTCCTGCGCCATCCGGCGCTTGGAATAGGGCGCATGGTCATCGGTCGCACCCGGCTTATAGCTGCCGCCGTAGCCGGTGAGGTCAGGACACACGACGCTGTAGGTCTGCGCAAGCTGCGGGGCGATTTTGTTCCACATCATATGGGTCTGCGGCATACCGTGCAGCATCAGCAAAGCAGGCCCCGTGCCGGCGCGGCGTAGCCGAATGCGTCCCTGCTTGAGATCGACAAATTCTTCAGTGAATCCCGGAAATAACATTCAGCGTCGTCCCCCGACAATGATTTTCGAAGGCGGCAATGCCCTCTTGTGTCGGCACAGCCTGCCAGCAGGACGCACTCTTGAACAGACCCAGCATCGCCGGCACCGCCGACCGGCTTGAACCATCACCAAGAATGAGCGGAACAGCGACAAGCCGGTAAGGGGCAATCATCGCAGCCAATTGAGCGGGTTCGAAATTCTGCTTGACCAATAATATAGTCTGCCGGTCCGGCGATGCCGCAATGAACGGGCCAGGCAGCCCGACGCCGTCATTCCCGAACGGCAGCAAGATCAAGGTCGAAGGATCAGCCAAAGGAGCTAAATCCTGCGCCAGGATCTGCTGCTTTTGCATCGTCGCCGGCGCAACCGCCAACCCGATCACGGATGCGATCTGCACGGCAATGATCGCGTTGCGCAGAGGCTTCATATCAGCCAAGGCGCCCGCCGCGAGTAGCCCAAAAAACGGCAGAACAAATGTCAGATACCGTATCTCGATCGGCAGATTATCAAACACGCGCCCCAGCACCAAAAGCCCGATCGGTGTGGCAAAAGCGCACAGGACAAACAGCCCTTGGGGCTGGCGTGCCATTAGAATAAGCAGCCCGATGGTCATGCCCAATAACCCAAGCTCAACCGGCATATGCACAAACCACGGGCCATAAGTCGTCAGCCCGCCAAACATCGATGCACCGCCATCACGCGCCAACAGCGCCAAAGCCTTCGGCCATTCAAAGGGGGCAAATTGGCCCGCACGCGAGCTGCGCTGGGCGATGAAAAACCACCCATCGGCCGGCATGAAAGCAGCGAAGCCCAGCAGAGCCAAAACCCACAGGCGCCATTGCTTGAACCCATTCAAAAACAGCCAGAATAACGCGCCAAAGCCAACGAAACAGGCAAGGTAATTGCTGAAACTGGCCGCACCCAGGCATAACCCGCCGAGCAATGCACGGCTGCCCGATCGCCGTACGAGGGCTTCATAAATCAGCCACACACCAAAAATATTCAGGCTTTGTGCCAAGGCAAAGCCACGCGCCACAATCGCGGTATAGGCGAACCCATAGCAAAGTACGGTCATCAATATCGCACTCGCGACCGGCACGCGCGTTGCCTGAGCGAGTTTCCCCAAGCCCCATAAGCCCGCCACCGATATCCCGACCGAGAGCAGCCGCAATGGAAATAACCCATTGCCCGCCCAAGCCCGCCAGAACGATGCAACCCAAAAATAAAGCGGCGGATGCACATCGCCATGGCGCAGATCCTGTGCAATTTGCACGAGCCCGGCATGACCATGGTACGCCGCGCGCACAGCGCCGGCGCTGAATATGCCCACCGGCCAGCCGGGTCGCGCGTGTCCCGCAAGCAGGAACACCGTATAATATTCATCATATTCCCCAGCGCGCAGCGCGGCGATGCCGACCAATAGCAGGGCCGACATCACCAAGCTCATCACAAACCGAGAATTATATCTGAACATGCAACAAAACTCTCGCACCGATACCGAAATAATGCAACCTTGAGGAGAGTGTTATCGAAAGATATATTATGAAGATTGTGCGGGTTGTAATCGTGCTGCTGGTGCTCTTGGCCCCTTCCATTGCCGCCGCCGCCCCGGTCGCGCCGTCATGGCGCGGCGCCGGGCTCAACATTGCCCATTGGTTTCGCTATCCCGCCAATCCGTCTCCGGCGGCGATGGATGCCTATCTCTCGAGCGCCGATCTCCGCTGGATCCGGCAGCGTTATCAATTCATCCGCGTCCCGATCGACCCTGGCTTGCTCACCACAGCCTCGGCCATCAACGCGGTTGTCGACGCGGCAAGGCGGGCCACTGCGGCGGGGTTGAACATCATCCTGGTCCCGATCGGAAACCCCGATGCCGCTTTGCATCTCTGGCAGATTCTCGCGCCGTCTTTGCGCACCATTCCGGCCTCGATGCTGATGCCAGAAACACTGAACGAACCGATATTCAGCGCCAATCCGCAATCATGGAACCGCCTGCAAGCGCGCATTGTCGCATGCATCCGCGCCGCCTTGCCGCGTGTGACGGTCCTGATCACCGGTCCCAATTGGAGCAGCATCGACGGACTCGCATCCCTCACGCCGCCGCCCGATGCCCATTTGGCATTGGATGTCCATGATTATGAGCCTGCTTTGCTGACCGCCCTCGGCGCATTTAACCCACCACTCGATCACCAGGCCCTCGCCAGCCTGCCTTTCCCCGTGACTGACGAGGCGGCCTGTATTGCCGTGGCGTCGCACACGGCTGATCGTCCAACGAGAGCAGTGATTGCTTATTATTGCGCCCTTCACCCGGACGCAGCGTTACTGCAAACGCGCGCCGGGATCGCCGCCCATTGGGCTGCGCTTCATCGCATGCCGTTGGTCATTGGCGAGTTCGGTGTCAGTGCACAGTTAAATTCGACTGCGCGCCGAAACTGGTTGGCCGCCATGGCTATACTGTGCCGCCAAACCCGCGCAGCCTGCGCCCTTTGGGCCTTGGACGATCCGATGGGCCTGAATTTGCACCCGCCTTTATTGTAGTCTTAAATCTTGCATCATGAAGCACGCAGGGCCCGATGCATTATTGCGCTTGCAGTCCTTATTGATCCAATTGCGCGCCAGAGCCGGCATGATCGAGAAAAAGCCCGGCATATTTTACCGCCGTGGCAAAGCCTTTCTGCATTTTCATGAAGATCCGCTCGGTTTATTTGCCGACATGAGCGGGCTTGCCGGGTGGGATCGCTATGCGGTCAACACACCGGCCGAGCAAGCCACATTCATCCTTCAGCTCGAAGACTATTTCAACTGACCGCGGATCACATTGCCCGGCGGGACTTCATCGCCGCGGCCAGCGTGCCGTCATCCAATATCTCCAGCGCCCCACCGATCGGCACACCCTGCGCCAGACGTGACACTGGAATATTATAGCGGGCGAGACGATCCAGCAGATAATGAGCAGTCGTTGCCCCATCAATTGTCGCGGGCAGCGCCAGGATCAACTCACTGACCTGCCCGCTGGACAGCCGTGACAGAAGCGACGCGATATTGATCTGTTCCGGTCCACGCCCTGCGATCGCTGACAGGGTGCCGCCTAGAACATGATATCGCCCCCGATAACCCGCAGCACGATCGAGAGCCCATAAATCGGCAACGGTTTCAACCACGCAAATAATCGGCTCCCGGTCAGGATCGGCACAGATATGACAAGGATCCTGGGCATCGAGCGTGCCGCAGACCGCGCACGTACGCACGAACTCCGACGCCGCACGCAGTGCATCAATCAGGGGAACCAATCTGCCTTGCCGCTCGGCTAAAAGTTTCAACACAATCCGTCGGGCACTACGCGGGCCGAGACCCGGAAGTTTGGCAAAAATCCCGATCAACCGATCAATTTCAGCCCCACCCGTCACCATCAATCAAAAAGGCAGTTTCATGCCGGCGGGCAATTGTATGCCCCCAGTTGCTTCATGCATCGCCGCCGCAGTCGCCTCATCGAGCTTAGTTTTGGCGGCTCGATGGGCCGCCAGAATCAAATCCTCGAGCATCTCGGTCTCCGTCGGGTCGACAAGTTTTGGATCGATCTTGACCGACTTCAAATCACCTTTGCCTGACATCACAACACTCACCAGGCCCGCGCCGGACGCACCGGTAATCTCCATCGTCTCCAGCTTCGCCTGCATGTCCTGCATTTTCTGCTGCATCTGCGACGCCTGTTTCATCAATCCGGCAAGATTTTTCATGCTCTATTCCTCTGCTTCCTCAAAATACGCCGCGTCATCGGGGGCAAACTCCATCCAGGGCGGCGGTTCAATGGTATCCGCGGCCGTGGTCGGCGCCGATGCGGCCTCCTCCTGATGTAAAGTCTCGATCTTTGCGCCAGGAAAAACTGCCAAGATCGCCTGCACGAGCGGATGGCGGATCGCGTCCTCCTTGGCATCGGCTGCCGCCTCACGGGCGGCCTCAGCTATGCTCTGCTCGCCCTGCGCTGTTGACAGCACAATCGTCCAGCGACGCCCCGTTTCGCTCTCCAGCATCGCTGCCAGACGCGCCGCACAGTCGCGCGGCGCCGATGGCGCAAGGCGCATTTCAATAACCGGAGGCGCAAATCGAATTAAATGGGCATCATGCCGCAAATGGGCCTGCAACAACGGGTCCCGCCGTGTACCAGCCATGGCGACCACCTCGGTGAAACTTTGCGGCATGGGTGCGGCCATGGACATCGGCGCGCCGTTGGCAACTGCTTTTGTTCCGCCACCTGCCGGGGGGGGCACGCGGCCGGGCGTTGCGCTCGCGCCGGCGGCATTCATGTCGCTCAATCGGCGTACCAACTCGCCCGGGGGCGGCATGTCCGCAACATGGCAAAGCCTGATCAACATCATCTCGGATGCCGCCCGCCGATCAGGAGCTGCTTCAATCTCACCAAGCCCCTTGAGCAAAATCTGCCAAAAGCGCCCGAGCCACGCGATCGACAAGCGCGCCGCCATCTCAGCGCCCCGGCTCCGCTCAGCCTCGGGCAGCGCGTCCCCCGTCGCCAAATCAGGCACTGTTTTCAGCCGGGTCAATAAATGGCCGAGCCCGAGCAAATCGCCCAACAGCACTCCCAAATCCGCCCCTCGCTCATGGGCCTTGTCGGTCACCGCCAACGCCTCGGCAACGCCGCCGGCGATCACCGCATCCATCAGGTCGAACACCATCGAGCGGTCGGCCAGCCCCAGCATATCGGCGACGATGGGCATCGAGATCACACCATCACCCATCGCACCCAGGGCAATTGCTTGATCAAGCAGCGATAACCCGTCACGCACCGACCCATCCGCTGCCCGGGCAATCAGATCAACCGCGCCGGGCTCTATATTCACCGCTTCCGCCTGGGCAATCTTGCCGAAATGGCCTGACAATTCGGCAACCGAGACACGTTTGAGATCAAAACGCTGGCAGCGTGACAGCACCGTCACCGGCACTTTGCGGATCTCGGTCGTGGCAAAAACGAATTTCACATGCGGTGGTGGTTCTTCCAAGGTCTTGAGCAGCGCGTTGAAAGCGTTGCGCGACAGCATGTGAACCTCATCGATAACGAAGACTTTAATCCGCGCTGTCATCGGCCTGAACTTGGTCGCTTCGATAATCTCCCGCACGTCATCAACGCCGGTGTTGGAAGCGGCATCCATCTCGACCACATCGGGATGCCGGTCAGCCAGAATGGCGCGGCAATTATCACACACGCCACACGGGTCAGGGGTTGGGCCGCCGGTGCCGTCCGGCCCGACGCAATTCAGCGCTCGCGCGAGAATACGCGCCGTCGTCGTTTTCCCCACGCCACGCACGCCGGTGAGCATAAAAGCATGGGCAATCCGGCCCATCGCGAAGGCGTTGCGCAAGGTCCGCACCAGCGCGTCCTGCCCGATCAGATCATTGAATGTCGTCGGCCGATATTTTCGTGCCAGGACCCTGTAGGCAACGGCCTGCGGTGCTGCCTCGCTCGTCTCGGCGGGGAATAGCGATGCCTCAGCCGGCTCATCATCTTCGAACAAACCAGCCATGCGGCACGGCATCCTGACGTTACATGAAGCCCTCAGAAGGTGGGAGGCCGAACAAATGACCCGAGCGGAAACTCGTTGCGGCTGCTGCCTTCCGGCCCTGACCGGGTTGGCGAGGCGCCCGTCCACCGCCGACCTCCCGCTCCCCATATCCGACGTTTGCGGCCCCTTCGCAAGCCTTGAAGCGTAATCGCCCTCATGCGACGTCTAGGGCATGTCAAACATCACTCCCAATCGACCCAATTCCTACACGGGCGGCCGTCTCGACCGCGCCTCCCATCAGCGCGATGACGCCGCCTTCATCCAGGCGGCGCTGCGTGATCCGGCCTCTCGCTTCATCCCGTATTGGCGGGGCAAAAACCTGATCGCCGGTATCGAAGCCGGAGCCCCCTGCGCGGTCCTGATCAGCGCGCCGGCGCTTGACGGACCCTGGGCTTTCATCGGCATTCAGGATCGGGTGGCGATATTCGGTATCGATCTGTCGGCGCAGGATGAACCCGCGGTCGGCGATGTTGGTTCGTTCGTCGAATTGCGCGCCTTACGCGGCAGCCTGCCGGCCGACGATGCCGTATTGCTCGGCACCGCCCGCGGCTTGCTCTATTGGCAAAGCCGGCAAAAATTTTGTGGTGTCTGCGGCGCGGCCTGCTTGCCTGTGAAAGCCGGTCACACAATGCAGTGCACCGGTTGCCACGCCGAACATTTCCCGCGCACCGACCCGGCGGTCATCATGCTGATCACCAAAGGCAACAAGGTTCTGCTCGGCCAATCCCATAAATTTCCGGTCGAACGAAACTTCTACTCGACCCTGGCGGGCTTTGTTGAGCCTGGCGAAAGTCTCGAGGAGGCAGTCCGGCGTGAGGTACTCGAAGAAGTGGGTGTGCAGGTTGGTCACGTCCACTACCATTCCAGTCAGCCTTGGCCGTTTCCAGCGTCACTGATGCTTGGCTTCCATGGGATTGCAACCAGCGAGACGATTACCCTCGACCAGACCGAGATGCGCGATGCCCGCTGGTTTACGCCAGAAGACATTGCCAACCGGCGGGAGCTTGGCTTCAATCTGCCGCCGCACGACAGTATCGCGCGGCGGCTGATCGATGATTGGTTATCAGTGATCGGTGCGGACTGATAACCGGCTGTTGATAGCTATGCAGATTAGAGCGTGATCGTTTTACAACGACACGCTCTATGGTCATTTTGTCGATCAATTTCATTGGTTTAGCTGCAGTCGAGTGACTCCATCTAAACCAATATTGATCTAGTTCAGCGTCTCTGACGGCGGTGTCATCATTTCCGGAGCAGCCGCGGTCTTACGCGGGCGGCGAACGACGGCCTTCTTTGCCGCGGCGGCTTTCTTAACCGGCTTCTTGGCGGCCACTGTCTTCTTGACAGCTGTCGCCTTCTTCGCGGGTTTCGCAGCGGCCTTCTTGGCCACGGCCTTTTTCGCGACCGGCTTTTTAGCTGCCGCCTTTTTCGCGACCGGTTTGGCTGCGGTTTTCTTCACGGCAGTCTTTTTCGCCGCCGGCTTCTTGGCAGCGACAGCCTTCTTGGCAGCGGGCTTTTTAGCGGTCGCGGTTTTCGCGGTCGCCTTCTTTGCTACAGTCTTCTTCGCTGCGGGTTTTTTAGCGGCAGCTTTTTTGGCCGGAGCGGCTTTGGCGGTCGCGGCCTTGGCAGTCTTTTTGACGGCCTTCTTCACAGCTGGTTTTTTCGCCGCCGGCTTTTTCGCGGCAGCTTTTTTCGTCGTCGCACGCATCGCCAAAGGCTGCGCGTGCAGGTCTTTATTGTCTTCATTGGTCACGAGGGGATTCTCCTTCGATGAGGTTGGTGGAAGAAATCGGCGTCTATGCGGAACATCGTCATCGAGGCAGAGCCGAGCCGGATGCGCTGCACCGCAGCGAAACCGCAATCCACCTGTTTCGGGGAGCGCATCTTGGCAGATGCGGCTTCCTTCTTCCTCGATCTAAGCCCGAATGCATCGTGTTTTGGATGCGGTATCGAGACATCATGTTCACGGTCCATCGACCGTCCTTCCCTGTTGCGTGCAATGCTGTCTTGACCAATACGATCTTGACTCACTTGCAGCGCGAATCGCGCGATGCACACAAGAATCGCTAATCAACTTCCATTATCGCGATGTCAACAAAAAGCGTCATCAAGAACGCTATTTACGCAATATTTTTTGCATCTATGGCAAAAAAATTCCGCCGCGCGGTCAATCGCGGCGGAATTATGGCGATGACAAGGGTAATCCAGGTCAATCAGCGTTCCGTTTTTCGATCGGCAGGAAGGTCAGATTCTCTGGGCCGATATAATTCGCCGACGGCCGAATGATCTTATTGTCGATTCGCTGTTCAACGATATGTGCGCTCCATCCAGCGGTACGCGAGATCACGAATAGCGGCGTAAACATCGCCGTCGGCACACCCATCATGTGATAGGATACCGCGCTGAACCAATCGAGATTGGGAAACATCTTCTTTGCATCAGCCATGACGCTCTCGATCCTCTCTGCGACACGGAACATCCGCATCTGCCCGGCACTTTCCGATAGTTCTTTTGCCACACGCTTGATCACCTCGTTACGCGGATCGGCAATTGTATAAACCGGATGCCCAAACCCGATCACGACTTCGCGTGCTTCAACCCGGCGGCGGATATCCTGCTCGGCCGCATCAGCATCGGCGTAGCGCTTTTGAATTTCAAATGCAGCCTCGTTGGCACCGCCATGTTTGGGCCCACGCAATGCACCGATGCCGGCGGTGATCGCCGAATAAATATCCGAACCCGTGCCGGCGACAACGCGGGCAGCGAAGGTGGAGGCATTGAATTCATGTTCGGCATACAGGATCAATGACGTCTGCATCGCCCGAATCCATGCCTCGTTCGGCGCCTTGCCATGCAGTAAATGCAGAAAATGTCCGGCAATCGTTCGGTCGTCCGTCTCGACATCGATGCGCCGTCCATTGGTCGAAAAATGATACCAATAGAGCAGCATTGAGCCGAGAGATGCCATCAGGCGGTCGGCAATATCGCGAGCCCCTGGCACGTTATGGTCATGAGCCTCAGGTAATGTGCAGCCTAATGCGGAGACACCGGTGCGCAGCACATCCATCGGGTGCGACGCTGCCGGCAAGGCCTCCAGAACTGCTTTGACAACGGCTGGAATGCCTCGCAGCGATTTCAGCTTGAGTTCATAGGCCGCCAGGTCAGCAGCGTTGGGCAATGTGCCATGGACCAACAGATGCGCGATTTCCTCGAACGTGCAGGCTTCGGCGACGTCGAGAATATCGTAACCCCGATAATGCAGATCATTTCCTGAACGACCGACGGAGCATAATGCCGTGTTGCCGGCCGTGACACCGGATAACGCAACAGACTTTTTTGGCTTTGCGGTGGTTGATTCGTTCATGGCTTGTTCCTCCCTAATATGCCATCTCCTGAGCTCTTACATTTGAGAATGTCATCAGGTTGGCAAATGGCTGGCATGGTTGAGACATCAGTCGTGGCGAAGGGCTAAATCGCCTTTAATTAAACTTAATCGATCATTCCGTTCGGTCGCCCAGCCCCATAGAGAGACTAGGCGACCGCTCAGGCCTTCAAAAAATACCGGGCTTGCCGGTTTTCAATGCCCCAGCTGGAATCGCGATATTCAACCGATACAACTCCTCAGCTGGTAGTCGTGGCAATTCCTGAACAGCCTCCAGGAATCGGTTGGACTCACGAGGCGATATGATACCGGCCGTCAGCATGTCGAATTTTTTGATATAATCCTCACGTTCAAACGGTCGTGCGCCGAGCGAATGCGCGTTCGCCACCGCCAACTCGTCAACCAGCTTGCTGCCGTCTTTGAAGATAATTTCCACCCGCCCGCCGAAGGCTTTCTTGTTGGCGTCCGCGGTATGGTAGCGATCGGTCCAGGTCTTGTCCTCGCGCGTCTCTATCTTGTGCCAAAGTCGAACCGTGTCGGCCCGCGCAGCCCGCTTGGGTGCATAGCTATCGACATGATTCCACGTGCCATCCTGCAGTGCGACGGCGAAAATATACATAATCGAATGATCCAGCGTCTCACGGCTGGCTTTCGGGTCCATCTTCTGCGGATCGTTGGCGCCGGTTCCAATCACATAATGCGTGTGATGCGACGTATGAATAATTACCTTCTCAATCGTCTCAAAATCCTTGATCTCCGCGCGCATCCGAAATGCCAGATCGATCAGCGCCTGGCTCTGATATTCCGCCGAATGCTCCTTGGTATAGGAATCCATAATCGCGCGCTTGGCCTCACCGGCCTTCGGCAACGGAACATGATAGACGCTATCCTTGCCACCCAGCATCCAGGCGATCACGCTGTCCTCGCCCTCATAAATCGGGCTGGGCGCACCCTCGCCGCGCATCGTGCGGTCCACTGCCTCGATCGCAAGCTTGCCCGCGTGAGCCGGCGCGAACGCCTTCCACGAGCTGATCTCGCCCTTGCGTGACTGTCGGGTTGTGAACGACACATGCACCGCCTGTTGCACAGCCTGATAAATCAGTTCCGGTTTCAGCCCCAGCAATGTACCGATGCCGGCTGCCTGGGCGGGGCATAAATGCGCAATATGATCGATCTTGTGCTCATGCAGGCAAATCGCCCGCACCAGATCCATTTGAATCTCATATCCGGTCGCGATGCCGCGAATCAAATCCTTGCCCGAGCGCTCCATCGTCTGCGCCACCGCCAGAATTGGTGGGATATTATCACCCGGATGTGAATAATCAGCAGCAAGGAACGTGTCGTGATAATCAAGCTCACGCACTGCCGTCCCATTTGCCCATGCCGCCCATTCAGGGCTCACCGTCGTCCGGCTGGGAAGGCCAAACAGGGTTGCGCCGCCCTTGCGCTTATGACCCAACGCCATGTCACGGGCAGTCACGATCGGCCCACGGTTGATCGAAGCAATGGCGACCGAGGCATTATCGATAATACGATTAATGATCATCGCCGCGACATCTTTCTCGACAGCGACCTTGTCAGCAGCAACCGTGGCGATCTTCCAGGCCAGCTGGTCTTCTCGCTTCAAGTTGGATTTAGATGGAAAGACGCGTACTTCGTGGGTTTGCATGAGCTTTCTCAGGTTCCTCTGATGATGGGATTTGGCACGACCAAGCATCGTTAAAATAGTCAGCTAGAGTATATCGTGACTCTTCATGCACGGATTTTCGCCCGCGGCAATCCTCGATATGCCGGTTTTAACGCAGCCGGACTTTGATTTCGGACCGACACCTGTCAAACATGATTCTTCATTACCTCTTGGGAGCCGATCCTGCCCGATGACATCCCCGCACGTTGGGAGCCCGACCGCTCCCCGCGTAAGCCGTTGGTACCCATGCCGAGCTGGCCGCAGGCACTGCGTCGTGGGCTGGTCGGTAAATGTCCGTCTTGCGGGGTCGGGGACCTGTTCCATAATTATCTGAAAGTGCCGATGTTGTGCGCCCATTGTGGTGCGCCACTCGGTGCCGTCCCTTCCGACGATGCGCCGCCTTACATCACGCTCCTGCTGTCCTTGCATGTAGTCGGGTTGGTCTTTGTTTTCATCAATACCGGTGAAGGGGTGGTCAGTTTTCGCATTCTCTTCCTCCTGATACCGTTATTGATTATTCTGATGATGGCGTTGTTACGGCCGGTAAAAGGTGCAACGATTGCGACAATGTTAAAATTGGATATCGTGAGACGCCCCGATGTCGACTGACGGCAATACTCTGTCCGGCAAACTGATCCGCGTGGTCCTGGAGGGTGAAGCGCTCACCCGTCTCTCCCCCGCTCAGGAAGCCGATCGCATGCAGGCCGTCGCAGACCTCGAGCTGGAAAACAGCTTTGCCCCAGCCGCTCATCCCGGCGTCTCGACGATTTTGCATTTATCCATTCAGGAAGGTCGGCTGGTATTCGATATTCGCAACGCTGCCGATGTCGCTTTGGTCGCAGTTGTCCTGGCGCTCGGCCCGTTCCGCCCACTGATCAAGGATTACCAGATGCTGCTCGACAGTTACGAATCAGCTGTCGCCGACGGTCGGGAATCACGTATTCAAGCCATCGATATGGGCCGCCGCGGCTTACATAACGAAGGTGCCGAACTCCTCATCGAGCGCCTGGCCGACAAAATAAACCTCGATTTCCCGACCGCCCGGCGTCTATTCACATTGATCGGCGCCCTGCACCAGAAACTCTGATCATGGCCCATGCCTTGATGGTATTAGCAAGCGGATCGCGATATGCCTCTGCCACACAGGTCGACGGGAGCGTACATTGAAGATCGACGGAACGGCTTTTCGCAGCATCTGGGTCGATGAGACCGACCATTGGTCGATCCGTATCATCGACCAGACCAAACTCCCCTGGGCGTTGGATCTGCCGCGCCTGACAAGTATGGATGAAGTGGCTCACGCTATTCGGGCCATGCTGGTTCGCGGTGCGCCGCTCATCGGTGCTACAGCTGCCTATGGCGTCGCGCTGGCCATGCGCCATGACAGTTCGGATGCTAATCTCAGCCACGCCGTCAATGTCCTGGCCGCCACCCGCCCGACTGCGATCAATCTGCGCTGGGCGCTGGCGCGAATGGAATTATTGGTGCGCTCTTATCCGCCGGCCGAACGCGTCCAGGTTGCGTATCAGGAAGCAGCAAAAATCTGCGACGAGGATGTCGCCACCAATCGGGCTATCGGTCGCCATGGGCTCGGTCTCATTGCGGCCAGGGCCACGGCCGGCCGGCGCGTGAATATTCTCACTCACTGCAACGCCGGCTGGCTTGCCACGGTCGATTGGGGCACCGCTCTCGCACCAATCTACATGGCACATGATCGCCAGATCGATGTTCATGTCTGGGTCGACGAAACCAGGCCACGCAACCAGGGCGCTTCTCTCACAGCTTGGGAATTGGGCAAGCACGGGGTCGCCCACACGGTCATCGCCGATAATGCAGGTGGCCATATGATGCAGCGGGGCGATGTCGATATGGTCATTGTCGGCACCGACCGCGTAACCGCCAACGGTGATGTCGCGAATAAAATCGGCACCTATCTCAAGGGCCTTGCAGCACGCGATAATGGCATTCCGTTCTATGTCGCACTGCCCTCATCGACGATCGATTGGACGATCCGCGACGGCCTATCCGACATCCCGATCGAGGAACGCTCAGCGACCGAAATCACCACGGTCACCGGCCGAGCTCTGGACGGGGCAATCGCCACGGTTCGAATCGTCCCCAAAGACAGCAACGCCGCCAACCCTGCGTTCGATGTCACGCCCGCCCGTCTGATCTCCGGGTTGATTACCGAACGCGGCGTTTGCTCGGCCAATACAGCAGCCCTGGCCGCCTTATTTCCCCAGGCGGCGTGACCAGAATAGCCGCGGCGGCTGCTCTGCTGCTCGTCCTGACCGGCTGCGCAGCTCCGGATGCTCACGCGCCGCCCTTAGCGCGCGTCCCATTCGAGCCATTTTCCCGCACTGCCGCCGTTGCGGTGGCCCGGCAGGAATGGCGGCTCTGGGGCAGTCCGGTTGTCGATCAGACTGAGGCCCATTATCACCCAATTTCGGCACAGGCGATGCCCGAGCGGCAACCGGGGCTTTGGCAGGAGGTCGGTCTGTATTGGTGGATCGGCCAGAATGCCGGCAATGAAACAGCCGGCTGGACCGGCAAGTACGACGCATCGGGCACCAAGTTCTCCCCGGCTATCAATGGCCGCTATGCTTGGTCGGCCGCTTTCATTTCCTATGTTATGCGCATGGCCGGCGCCGGCCCTGCTTTCCCATATGCGCCCGACCATGCTTATTATATCGACTACGCCGCCCGCGCCGCGGCACATTCGGTGTCGAACCCGCTGCTCATTGCGCGAGACCCCAAAATCTATGCGCCGCGCTTAGGTGATCTGCTATGTCTTGGCCGTGGCCGTGCTTCATCTCTAAACTTCGCCGATCTGCCGGCTCGGCAGCCATTTCCCGCTCATTGCGCCCTCGTCGTTGGTGGTGCACCTGGCGATATTGATGTGATCGGCGGCAATGTCGACGATGAAGTGGCGCTCACCCATGTCCCGGCTGATCATGCGGGCCTGGTTGACGACAGGCGCTTTGATTGGTTTGTCGTTCTGCAAGTACTATACAAGCGGTAACAGGGATATTTGATGATGGTCGAAAAAGCGTCCCATGAACTCGAAAATCTGTCCTTCGAGGACGCGCTGAGTGAACTCGAACGAATCGTGCGCGCCCTGGAGACCGGCCAGCAAAAATTGGAGGACGCCATCGCCGCTTATGAGCGGGGAGCGGCGTTGAAGCGCCATTGCGAAACCAAACTCGCCGAAGCCGAGGCGCGCGTTCAATCGATCGTTGCCCGTGCCGATGGCAGCCTTGCTCTGAAAACGGAGGCCTGATCATGGCCACTATTTTGGTTGAAGACGGCGCCTTGCTGGCGGCGATGCAAATGTCCGCCGGGATTGTCGAATCTGCGCTCGATTCGCTGCTCCCGCAAGCCGAAGGCGCCGAGCAACGTCTGGTCGAAGCGATGCGCTATGCGGTCCTGGGCGGTGGCAAAAGGTTGCGTGCCTTCCTTGTCATGGAGGTCGCGCGCCTGTTTTCGGTGAACGAAACCTGCGCCGCCCGCGTCGCTGCGTCCGTCGAGATGCTCCATGCCTATTCCCTGGTGCATGACGATTTGCCGTCCATGGATAATGATGATCTGCGCCGTGGCAAACCCAGTTGTCACAAGGCGTTCGACGAAGCGACCGCGATCCTCGCCGGTGATGCACTGCAAACCCGCGCATTTGAAATTCTTGCCGAGCCCGACACCCATTCCGACAGTGAGGCGCGCTGCGAATTGGTTTTGGCACTGGCACTGGCCTCTGGCGCTCATGGCATGGCTGGCGGCCAGATGATCGATATGCTGGCTGAGGGGCAGAGCCTCAACGCACCGCAGGTGACCCGGCTGCAAGCGCTGAAAACCGGCCGCCTCATTCAATATAGTGCCGAAGCGGGAGCTATCCTCGGCCGCGCCTCGCACGCCCAGAAGCAAATGATCATCGCTTACGGTCGCGATCTCGGTGCCGCCTTTCAAATCGCTGATGATATTCTCGACACCGAAGGGAATGTCGCCGACATCGGCAAAACCGTTGGCAAGGATGAAGCCCAAGGCAAAGCAACCATGGTCGCTGTACTCGGGCTCGAACGCGCCAAACAGCAGGCCGATCATCTCGCCGCCCAGGCCGCCGGTCATCTCGACAGCTTTGGTGAAAAGGCGGACTTGCTGCGTGCCCTCGCGCAATTCACCGTTCAACGCAAAAGCTGAATGGCCCGGGCCAGGGCAGATCATCTGCTCGTGCTGCGCGGACTGACTGATACGCAGGCACGTGCGCAGGCATTGATCATGGCCGGTCTGGTGTATGCGGGCGAACGCAAAATCGCGAAACCCGGCGACCTTTTGCCCGCCGATACGGCGCTCGTCCTACGCCGCCCGGCCCATCCGTTTGTATCGCGTGGCGGCCTCAAACTCGATCATGCGCTCAACCATTTCGCCCTCTCGCCGGACGGTCTCACTTGCCTTGATATCGGCGCCTCAACCGGCGGATTTACCGATGTGTTGCTCCAACGGGGTGCCAAGTTTGTCCATGCCATCGATGTCGGGCATGGCCAACTGGCCTGGAAATTGCGCACCGACCCGAGGGTGAAAGTGCATGAACGCACCAACGCACGACATCTTACCGCCGACCTGATCGGCCAGCCGATTCATGCCGTGGTTTGTGATGCAAGCTTCATCCGGCTTGCCTCGGTCCTGCCGGCAGCCTTGTCGCTGTGCGCCGAAGGCGGGTTTGCCGTTGCTCTGATCAAACCGCAATTCGAGGCGTCGCGCGACCAAATCGGTGAAAATGGTGT
>NCAP01000074.1 GCA_002255495.1 Rhodospirillales bacterium 20-60-12
ACCATGTGCGGCGGCTCATTGCAGATCGGCAGATGCAGCGACACTTTCGGCAACACCATGCCGGCCGGCGCCGGGGTCGGCTCGTAATGGCGCTTGGTCACCCGGCCGAACAAGGTCTCGACCAGATCGAAACTGTCAGCGACCAGCAGGAACAGCAGCAGCCCCTGGCCGAGTGCGAGGCCACCCCACACAAAGCTCGCCGACCATGACAGATAAGTCTCGCCCATCGTCATCAGCAAAGCGGCCAAAGCGGTGCCGAAGCCTTCAGCCAGAACCGCGAAGAGCAATTTGCCCGGCAGCCGCAAATCCGGCCGGCGGGAGAGCAGCAGCATGACCATCAGCGCGCCGAGCAATGCGCTCGCACCGGCATAGATCATCCAATCGCGGTTTTCATTGACGCTGCCGGTCAATGACCATTTCATATGGCGGCCGAGCGAATACATGCCCCAATAGCCACCGGCACCCACCTCGAAGCTGGATTTCCAGGGCTGATCGAACGCCTCCATCATGAAGTAATTCAGATGTTGCGCCTGCGCGAGATTGAAAAAGTCGCGCATGAAGCGGGCCTGATTGACCGTGCTGGCGCGTGCGGCACCGATATCGATACCATTGGACGGCCAGCCGACCTCACCGATGACGATTTTCTTGCCCGGAAAGCGCTCATGCAATTGCGCCAGGCGATGTTGCACGTCAGCAATCGCGTCCTTCTCGGGAACACCTTCCCAGTAGGGCAGCAAATGCACGGTAATGAAATCGACATTGGCGGCGAGCGAAGGGTGATGCAGCCAGACATGCCAAGGCTCGGCGGTGGACACCGGCACATGCACCTGGGATTTGACCTGCCTGATATCGGCAATCAACTCCGGCACCGTCAAATCGCGGCGCAAAATCACCTCGTTGCCGACCATGACGGATTTCACGTCGCTATTGGCGTTGGCGATTTTCACAACCTTGGTGAGTTCCGCCTCATTGGCGTTCAAATGCGTATCCAGCCAGGCGCCGAGCGTGACGTTCAGGCCGTACGGGGCGGCCAAAGCCGGGATCTGCCCCAGATCGCCCTCAACCGTGTAAGTGCGGATATTATGGGTGCGGGCGGCCACCAGCGCCAAATCGCTCTGGATTTGCTTGGTCGAGGGGTAAACCCCGGTCTGCGGGCTCTGGCCCTTTTGGAACGGCGAGAAGGCAAAGCCGCCAATTTCGCCATGATAGGGGGCAATATCGGTCACGGGCTGGTTCACCGCGGCCCAGATGCCAAAGCCCACGGCGGCAGCGCCGAGGGCGGCAATCCAGGAGGACGCGCTCCGCCAGCCGCTCCGGCGGGGGGCGCCAGGGCTGGTGCGAGTGCTGCTGCGGGCAAGCTCAGGGTGAATCGGCGACTGGAATGTCATGGGCCATCATCCGGTTAGCGAGGGGAAAATCCTTCGCGACAGGGCCTATCTGATGGTGCAGTGCGGCTTCCCCCGGGCCGCAATATGGCCAAACCATGGCATGAAGCTTTTGCAATGTTTATAATTTTCCTGATCGACCCGCCTCGGCTATGGTGCGGGTATGAGATTATTCCTCGAAATCGGTGTTTTGGCGCTCTTGATCCTGCTCAATGCCGGGTTCTCATTGGGTGAAATGGCGCTCGTCTCCTCACGCAGGGCTGCTTTGTCCCTGCTCGAGCGCAAAGGCGTGCGCGGGGCGGCGCGGGCGCGCGAGCTGGCCGATGATCCACAGCGTTTTCTACCCACAGTGCAGGTCGGCATCACTCTTATCGGTATTCTCACCGGTGTATTCGGCGGCGCGCGGCTATCGGCGGCGCTGACCCCGGTATTGCAGTCATTTCCCGCCCTGCAGCCTTTTGCCAGCACCATCTCCTTGCTTCTCACGGTGCTTGGCATCACTTTCCTCACGCTGGTGTTCGGCGAATTGGTGCCCAAGCAACTCGCTTTGCGCCACCCCGAAACCCTCGCCGCCGGCATTGCCCCGGTGCTCGCTATCATTACCGTGATCGTCGCACCCGCGGTCTGGCTGCTCAATCATTCCTCGACTTTGGTGCTGCGCGCCTTCGGCACGGCCGCCGGCGACCGGCGGGCGATGAGCGAAGAAGAGCTCAAGGCCATGCTGGCCGAAGGCACGGAATCGGGCGTGCTGGAGCATGAGGAGCGCGACATGATCGAGCGTGTATTGCGCCTCGCCGACAAACCTGTGCGCGCCATCATGACCCCGCGCACCGAGATTGCCTGGATTGACCGCACCGCCCCGCGCGGCGCCATCATCGCCGCCCTGCGCGCCGCCCCGCATTCGCGCTTCATCGTCTGTGATCGAGTGATCGATAACGTCGTCGGCGTCGTGCAGGCCAAGGATATCCTCGATCGCGTGCTGGACGGCAAAGATCTCTCCCTGGCCTCCGCTTTGCGCCAGCCGCTCGCCATCCCCGATACCGCAACCGCCCTGGACGCGCTGGAACGGCTGAAATCCGACCCGATCGGCCTGGCTTTGGTGCTCGACGAATATGGCAGTTTCGAAGGCATGATCACCGCGTCGGATCTGCTCGAAGCCATCGTCGGCGACCCCGAGGATGCGGCCAATGAGCCGGCTTTACTCGGTGCGGACCCGGCTGATTCGGTGCTGCTGATGGACGGGCTGATGCCGGTGGATGAAGTGAAATCCCGGCTCGATCTGCCCGATTTGCCGGCCGAAGGCAGCTATCACACGCTGGCCGGGTTGATCCTGGCTTTGCTGCGCCGCCTGCCGCATCAGGGCGATGCCATTGCGTTCGGCGGTTGGCGCCTGGAAGTGATGGCGATGGACGGCAGACGGGTGGAGCGGGTGCGGGTGAGCCGCGAAACCGGTCCGGACCCGGAAAGATAATCGCGCCCCGGTTACCTGCCGTTAATCTTTCCGCCGCACATTAGCTCGTCGCCCGTCAACGGGCTGGTGTTTCAGGAGCGGCGCGCATGGTTCATGGTCATTCACTGCTCGTCCTCGTCATCAGCGTTCTGGCGGTGAGCCTGATTATGCTGCGTCAGCGTTTGATGGTGCTGATAAGGCGTGGCCGCACCGCGCTGGTGCGCCAGGACCTTGAGCGTCTCGCCCAGTTCGACATGCTGACGGCTTTGCCCAACCGGACGCGATTTATCGCCAAGCTCGGTAAGGCACTCTCCATCGCTGACCGTGCGGGGCCAGGGTTTGCGGTCATCTGCCTGGATTTGAACGGGTTCAAATCGGTCAATGATCTGTTCGGCCATGAGGCCGGCAACGATATTCTGCGCCGCGCCGCCGCGCGCATTCGCGGCACCATCCGCGACACTGATCTTCTCGCCCGGCTGGGTGGCGATGAATTTGGCATCGTGCAGGAATTGGCCACCCAGCCGCAGGCGGCGAACGCCTTGGCCGAACGATTGATCGAGGCTTTCGCGCAGCCCTTCGTGATCGATCATCAGCCGATTACGCTGGGCATTTCGCTGGGTCTGGCGCTTGCGCCGCAGGATGGCGCCGAACCCGCGCAATTATTGCGCAGCGCCGAAATGTCGTTGCACCGCGCCAAACATGCGGGTCCCGGCACAGCCTGCTATTTTGCCCCCGAGATGGAAATCATATTGCGGGAGCGCAAGAAAATGGAGGCGGATTTGCGCCTCGCTTTGACCAGCGATCAATTCTATCTCGATTATCAGCCGGTGTTCGATGCCGGTTGCAACCGGCAGGCGCCGATGCCGGTCGGGTTCGAAGCGCTTTTGCGCTGGAAACATCCCATACGCGGCCGCGTGGCGCCGATGGATTTCATTCCGCTGGCCGAGGAGCTTGGCCTGATCCTGCCGCTCGGCCGGCAGGTGCTTTACATGGCCTGTGCCGAAGCTGCCACCTGGCATCATCCCTGGCGGGTGGCGGTGAATATATCGGCGGTGCAGTTCAAGCAGAAAAATCTCGTGGCCATGGTCAGTGAATGTCTGGCGAGCACCGGGCTTGATCCGCGCCGGCTGGAGCTGGAGCTGACCGAGGCTGTGCTGATCGAAAACGCCGCTCTGGCATTGGAGAATTTGCGGGCTCTCAAGGCGTTGGGCATTTCCATCGTCCTCGATGATTTCGGCACCGGCTATTCAAGCTTGGGTTATTTGCACGAATACCCGTTCGACCGGCTTAAGATCGACCGTAGTTTCGTCACAGGCCTTGGGCAAAATCACCATTCCGATGCCATCGTCTCATCGATTTTGGCGCTATGCCGCGAATTGCGCTTGGCTGTAACCGCCGAAGGGGTGGAAACAGAATTGCAGTTCAATCTGCTCCGCGCCAAATCCTGCGATCAAATTCAAGGCTTCCTGCTCGGCCGCCCCGGCAAAGTCAGTGCCTTTGCCGAGGTTGTTGCCGAAACAATACATTGAAACGCTGTATATGATTGTTTCTCCGCCGGATGTTGGAGCTCGATCTGGCCATCTGCGCAATCGGCTTGTGTTATCTTTCAATCCTTGTTTTCCCCGCCCCGCCCCGCCCCGCCCCGCCCGGCACCGGTGCCGGGCGGTCTTTGCAGGAACTTTGAATAGGAGCGCATTATTTTCCTGCCGCGACCTGCTCGCCCTATGCCAGCAATTCTTCAAGCAACAGATCAAGGCCGGGCTGGGATGGAAGGCGGCCATCGAGCATAAGCATGCAAAATCCATGCACCAGGCACCATGAGGCGAGCGCTCCGCGGCCTCGTACGGCCGTATCCGTGCCAAGCGGGCTTACAGCGGCAACGCGCGATAAAGTCGCAAACGCTTCAGCCGTCGCCTGTTGAAAATCGGCGTCATCGCCTGCCAGAACCTTGTGGTGAAACATCAGCAAAAACAGGCCCGGCTGTGTCCGGGCAAATTGTACGTAAGCGCGGCCCAGCGCGCGCAACGGATCTCCCGCAGACGTCGCAGCCGCTTCAAGGGAGATCGCGAAGCGTCGAAAGCCGAGCGTGGCAAGAACTGTCAAAAGCCCCCGCAAATCTCCGAAATGATGGGCCGGCGCGGCGTGAGATACGCCGACGGCGCGCGAGATGGCACGCAACGACAATTGGTCGAGGCCATCGCGCTCCAGGATCTGTTCGGCTGCTTCGAGAAGTGCCGCTCGGAGTGCCCCATGATGATAAGGTCGGGCTGGCATAAATAAGCCATGCCAAAGGATGTTACCGCTGACAAGTTTAGCTTGACTGGAAAGTCGAGGGCGCCTTATCTTGTCGCTGTCAAGATAAGGTTCTTCCGATGACGGCGTTGAAAATTCTTCTGGGATTGCACGTTGTGACGGGAAGCATTGCCCTTCTGCTCGGCCCCGTGCCGATGCTCTCGCGCAAGGGCGGCCGAGTGCATCGAAAGGCAGGTTTTATCTTCTCCGGCGCCATGGCTTGCAGCGCGGCGGCGGCCTTCGTGCTGGCACTGGTTGTGCACAGCAATCTGCTGCTGACGATTGCCGTTTTGACGGGTTTTTTGATTTTTTGCGGCGTGCGGGCGCCCAGGTTTCGGCGCGGCGCCAGCCCGCATTTGATCGATGATCTGGCGTGCTTGTTATTGGCGGGGTTCGGGTTTTGGCTGTTGTGGCGCGGTGCGGCACCCTTCGACGTGACAAGCATTGTCTTTGGTGTGGGCAGCCTCATCCTGTCGGCGCGCCAATGGCAGCAACTGCGCAGCGTGCGGCCCGATTGGTTACTGGCTCACATTGCAGGCATGGGCGGCGCCTACACCGCGACGGTCACGGCCTTTCTGGTCGTGAATATCGGCTTTTTGCCAAAGCCCGTCATATTCATCGCACCAACCTTGATCGGCACCGCGCTGATCGCGTGGACGAGTGTGCGTCATGCGTCCCGCACTCATCTCTGATGGCTCAAAGCCATGCCCGGCACAGGGCTTTTGGCTTTCAGCACGTAGGGCGTTGCCAGATTGCCGATATATAAATCCGTGAGGTCCGGCCCGCCCCAGCTGATATTGGTCGGGCTGCCGAGCCATTTGCCCGATGGATCATGGGCGATGATTTCAATTTTGCCGGCAGGTGTGATCGCCACAATTTTATGGGCGGCCGGCAAGGTCACCCATAAATTGCCGTCCGCATCGAAACCGATGCCATCGGTATAGCCGAGATAGCGCGTGATAAATCCGGGTAATTGCAGAGCAGGATTGATTTTCATGCCGAATACGATGCCGAGTTTGGGGCCGTATTGCGTCGCTTTACCGAGTTTCGCGCCCGGCAGAACCGGGTAGCGCAGCACGTTGCCCGCACTCGTCTGGGTGCAATACAGAAAATCCTCATTCGCCGAGAGCGCCATGCCATTGGCGAATTTCAGCCCGCGCGCGACAATTTCGCTGCTACCATCGGGGCGATGCACATAAATGAACCCATCCGCCCGGCCATCCAGCGCATCGGGCCAGGTGGGGGCGAACGTGGAATGCGAGCACCAGATATTTCCCGCCCGGTCGATGATGGGATAGTTGCTCGATGTCAGGGTGCGGCCATCAAGCTCACGCACGAGCGTCTCGCGCGTGCCGGTTGCCGGGTCGAACCGCTCAAGCGGCCCCGGCGCGCCGTCGTAAAGCCCAAAATTGGCAATGATGATTCGGCCTTGGGCATCCATGTTAATGCCGTTCGGCGCGCCGGCTTTGGCACCCATCGCCGTAAACCCGCCGTCGGGCGCAATTTCCGCCACCGCACCATGATGATAGGAGGCAAATACTCGCCCGTCGCGCGCCACCACCACATCTTCCGGCCGGGCAATGCCTTGGGCGAGCTTGGTGAAATCCGCTTGATCCAGCCGACGTAGGGGCATTTTGATTCTCCTTGACCCGGAGCAGAGCACAGCCGGAGCCCTGCCGCCAATTTCAGCCGATCTTGATGAAATCCGCCGATTGATCGAGTGCCTCGCGGCCTTCGCGCAAGATCAGATTGAACAATGGAAACACATGCGCGACCACCGGCCAGATGCGGATATCGGCCCGCCCGCCCGCCGCGCGCAGACGTTCAACCAGCCTGGTTGAATCCGCCAGCAGCACTTCGCGTTCCCCGACATGGATTTGCATCGGCGGCAATCCCGCGAGATCGCCATAAAGCGGCGAGGCGAGGGGCGTCGTCGGCGATGCACCATTGAGATAAATCACCGCACCCTGACCGACCGCCGAGCCGACAATCATCGGGTCGCGGTCGGCATTGGTGCGCAGGGTTTCACCGGTGCCGGCAAGGTCGGTCCAGGGGGAGAACAGAACCGCCTTGGCCGGCATCGGCAGGCCGCGCTCTTTCGCCGCCAGCAATACGGCAAGGGCCAGGCCACCGCCTGCGCTATCGCCCGCTATGCTCAACCGCGACGGGGCGATGCCTGAATCAAGCAGCCCCTGATACGCCGCCAACCCATCATCGACTGCTGCAGGAAACGGGTTTTCGGGGGCGAGCCGGTAATCGGCGGCGAACACCCGAATGCCCCGCTTGGCAAAGCCACCGGTAATTGGCCGGTGGGTGCGCGGCGAACACGCAATATACGCGCCGCCATGCAGATACAGCATCACCTTGTCGGTGCCCGTGCCCGCGCCGGTGGCTTCCGCCCATTCGCCGGCAATCCCGCCGATCGTGGCGGCGCTGAAGCGCGCGCCTTTCGGGTTGGGAAAGGTCGCGCCGAAGGCTTTGCGCACGGTCGCCACGTCCGGCGATTTGTGAATTTTTCGTTTCACCTGAAACGATAACACCGGATTGAGAATATGCGCGACGATGCTGGCCATGAGCGGATGTGTTCCTTCGGTGTTCAATCCATAAGGCGGCGAGGCATTACGATGTAAGATCGGGTTCGTTTAAGCGCGCTGTTCTAATTCGCTAATCTGTGGGCGGCAACGTGGGAATCGTGGTGAGCGATTTTGCACTCGAAGCCTGCCGTTTCATCAAGCGCCAATATTTCACCGGCATCAATCGCTGAATGATGTCGATCATGCGCGCATCATTGCCGATCAGCACGCGCGGCGCATCGGTCTCGATACCGTGCAGAATTTTTGCCGCCGCCACATGGGCCGGGGTTTTCAGCATTTTTTCGAAGGATTTGCCGGCGGCCGTGGCGGTCGCCTGGTCCATCCCGGCGGATGCCTTGGCGCTGCGGGCAATGGCGGTGGCAACGCCACCCGGATGCACCACCGTGACGCCGATGCGCGATTCCGCGAGTTCATGGCGCAATGATTCCGCAAAGCCGCGGATCGCGAATTTACTGGCGACATAAGCCGTCTGCCCGGGCGGTGCGACGATGCCGAACACACTCGAGAGAAACACGATATGCCCCGCCCGGCGGGTGCGCAGCTCGGGCAGAAACGCCTCGGTCAGCCGCACAGCGCCCCAGAAATTGATATCCATCAGCCATTTGAAATCCTCATGGCTCATCTGATCGAACCGGCCGGCCAAGGCCACACCTGCATTATTGATCAGGATGTCGGATTTGCCGTGAATCGCCTGCACCGCCGCCGGAAGTGCTGCCACCCCCTCGCCATCGGCGATATCGAGCACATGCGTCGAAACCCTGATCCGGTTGGAACGGACCCGGGCAGCGGTTGCGTCCAACCCTGCTTCATTGCGATCGACCAGCGCCAGATTCGTCCCGCGCGCGGCGAGCAAAACCGCAAGCTCCGCGCCCATGCCACTGCCGGCACCGGTTAATACCGCGGTCATTCCTTCGAGTTTCATGCGCTATCTCTCTCCCGATTTTCAACGCATGGGAGATGATATTAACCTATTAGTCAATAGCGGGCTGTAAGGGCGCGCCATCTTGCCATCGCCGGTCAGTTCCGCCACCTACGGGCACGACTCAGCTAGGAGCTTTCATGACCGTTCTGCACGCCATTTTGTTCGCCATCCTGCAGGGAGCCACCGAATTATTCCCGGTTAGCAGTCTGGGTCATGCGGTCATCGTGCCGGCTTTGCTGCATTGGCATATCGACCAGTCCGCACCTTCGTTCCTGCCGTTCGTGGTGATGCTGCATGTCGGCACCGCCACGGCCTTGCTGGCCTATTTCTGGCTCGATTGGTGGGCCATTGCGATGGCCCTGCTCGGCCGCGGCAATCCCAGCGACGTCTCTGGCAATCGGCGGCTTCTGGTCAATCTGATCATCGCCACTCTGCCGGCGGTGATCATCGGGTTCGTGCTGAAAAAACCGATCCAGCATCTCTTCGCCAGCCCGGCCATTGCCGCCTTATTCCTGATCGCCAATGCGGCGCTTCTGGTGCTGGGTGAAAAACTGCGCCGCCGCCAGGCAGCCCGGGTGGCCAATCTCAGCCCCGCCGATGCGCTGGTGATCGGCTTGTTTCAGTGCCTTGCCTTTCTGCCCGGCATATCGCGCTCGGGTGCGGCCATGGTCGGCGGTCTAGCGCGTGGTGTGGATCATGAGGGGGCGGCCCGCTTCGCCTTTCTGATGGCGACCCCGGTGATTGCCGGTGCGACCTTGGTCGAGGTGCCGAAACTGCTCCATGCCGGCCCCGCTGCCCATGGTGTGTTCGGCCTCGCCGTGCTCGCCGCCATCGTCGCCGGCCTCGTCGCCTTCGCCAGCACGGCATTTTTGCTGCGCTATTTCCGCGACCATGATCGCTGGGCGCTCAATCCGTTTGCCTGGTATTGCGCGGCCTTCGGCCTGCTGAGCCTGATCCTGCTCTCCGTTGGGGCCTGAGCCTGCCCGCGCCAAGCGCCTCCGTCACCAGACTGATCGGCGCGCGCGCCTGCCGCAGTATCGGCCAGGGCGCACTTGTCACCGTATTCTCGCTCTATGCCCGGCATCTGGGCTGGGGTGCCGCCTTGATCGGTGCGGTATTCGCCGCCGGCATGCTGTTCAACGCGACACTCGCGGGCGCGCTCGGCCCGCTCAGCGATCGGCTGGGGCGAAAATATTTCCTGCTGGGCTATGAGGCGCTGTCGGCTGCCGCCTGCCTCGTCGCTCTGGCCGGGGCGGCGCGCGAACCGCTGGCCGCTGCGGCGATCATCGGTGGGTTCGGGCGCGGATCAAACGGTGCCGCGGGTGCTTTCGCGCCGGTTGAACAATCCTGGATTGCCGGGCTGCTCTCCGGCCGCGCGCTCGGGCGTATATTGTCGATCAATGCCGCCACCGGGTTTTTTGGCATGGCGGCCGGCGCGCTGCTGGCCGGACAAATGGGCGCCACAAGGCTGATATTCCTGCTGCCCTTGCTGGGTAGCTTGGCCGGTGCTGCGCTGATCAGCGCAACCCCTGATCCGCCGCGCCCGCCGGTCATTTCGGCCGGCCATGAAGCGGCCACCATCGCCGGTGAACGCAGAAGGCTCTGGCAATTGGCCGGGCTCAATCTGCTCAACGGCACCGGGATCGGTCTCGCGGGCCCTTTCGTGACTTGGTGGTTCGCCGCCCGCTTCGGCGCATCTCCCGCCGCCATCGGTCCGGCCATGGCGCTGGCTTATGGCGCCGCCGGCACAAGCTCCCTGCTGGCCGGGCGCGCCGGCAGCCGCTTTGGCATGATCAATACCATCCTGCTCATGCGCGGCCTGGCGTTGGCGGCATTCCTGGTCATGCCGTTCATGCCGAGCTTCGCGCTCGCCGCCGGGGCGTTCATTCTCCGCTCCGGCTTGAATAGCGGCACTGCGGGCGCGCGTCAGGCGATGGCGCTGGGATTGGTGCGCAGCAATCGGCGCGGCCTTGCTGCCAGTATCAACATGCTCTCTGTGCAATTGCCGCGCGCTGTATCCCCAGCCTTCGCGGGGCTGATTTTCGCCACCGGCGCGCTGGCCTTGCCGTTTGTGCTGGCGGCGGCTTTTCAGGGCGCGTATCTGCTGCTCTACCCGCTGCTTTTTACCCGTGCCACCGCTGAACCTATGGGCCCACCCCGATCGAAGGATGCCTGATGCGCCGCTTTGCTCTTGCTTTGCTCGCCTTGTTGCTACCGGGATTGGCCTATGCCGCGCTCAATCTCGCCGCCGTGCCGATCGGCCGGACCGATCTGCCCTGGTGGCGCGCCCGCTTCGCCATGACGTTGCACGAAGCGCAAACCCATCCCGGCGCACAAATTGTCTGGCTGGGTGATTCCATCACCCAATATTGGCAGCGCACGGGCCCGGCCCCTTGGGCGCAAATCGCGCCTGTCTGGCAGGCTTATTACGGCAAATATGACCCGCTCAATTTCGGCTTCATCGGCGATACCACCGCGAGCGTCATCTGGCGCCTGGATCATGGTCAATTGGCCGGGCTGCACCCGAAACTGATCGTCATCCTGATCGGCGCGAATAATCTCGGCCGCCCGCATTGGGGTGAGGCTTTGACCGCGCCGGGCATCGAGGCGGTGGTGAATGATGCGCATGCCCACGCGCCGGGCGCCAAAATTCTGCTGCTCGGCATTCTCCCCTCGATCCGATCGCCCTGGATTTCAGCGCAAACCACGCTCATCAACCAGGTCCTCGCGGCGCATTACGCCGGCAGCACACTGGTGACGTTCATCAATGTCGGGCGGGTTCTGGAGCGCCACGGCGCGCCGGATGCGGCGTTATATGTCGATTCCAAGCTGACGCCGCCGGAGCCTGCCTTGCATCCCGACGCACAGGGCATGGCGCGCATTGCGGCCTTCATCAACCCGACCGTTGAGCGCCTGATGCGTTGACCCGATATGCTGCCGGGTAATGCTCAAGCCGCGTGGGCGGCCTTGACGAAGGCGGTGATCAGCGCGCTCGATTTCAGGCCGCGTTCATGCTCAACGCCGGATGACACATCCACCGCCGTCGCCCCGCTGGCGGCGATGGCTTGCGTCACATTGGCAGGATTCAGCCCGCCGGCCAGCAGCCAGAAGCCAGGTGCCTGCCAGTTTTTCGGGATTGACCAATCAAATATCGCGCCATTGCCACCCGGCCGGTCCGCGCCTTGCGGGGCTTTGGCTTCAATCAGAAATCCATCGACCCCGTTCATCTCGATGGGCAGATCGGCCGGCTTGCTCACACCCACGGCGTGCCAGACCGGCCGGCCGAATGTGCGGCGAATGTCGCGCGCCCGCTCGATCGGCGCGTAAATTTGCAAAATATCCAAATTCAACGCCGACAAGGTCATTTCAATGGCCATATCGGTTGGGTCGACGAACAGGCCCACTTTGCGCGGCCCATCGGGTTGCCGCCGCACCAACGTGGCGGCGTCACTCACGCTGATCACCCGTGGCGAACGATCGAAAAATACGAACCCGACCCAGTCCGCACCCGCGCGCATGGCTGCGTCATACGCGAAAACGCTGTTGATCCCGCAGATTTTCGCGCGGGTCATGCCATGGCCTCGGCAATCAGCCGCGCGGCCAGGGCAGGGTTTTCCGCCTGGGTGATCGGCCTTCCGACAACGACATAATCCGCCCCGGCGCGCACGGCCTGCTCGGGCGACATCACGCGGGCCTGATCGCCCAAGGCGGCACCGGCCGGCCGTATTCCGGGGACCACCAAAATCGGCGCCGTACCGAAACGCCGGCGCAGCAAGGCTACTTCATGCGGCGAACAGACCAAACCATCCGCCCCGGCCGCCAGAGCGAGTGCGGCCAGATTTTCCACCTGCGCCGCCGTGCCGCCGCGCACGCCGGTTGCCGCCAACCCCGCCTCATCGAGGCTGGTCAGCACTGTGACCGCCAGAATTTTTGGCCGCGCCGGATCTTCGCCGGCGGCATCCCGTGCGGCGGCAATCATCGCGCTGCCGCCGCTTGCGTGGATGCTCAGCATGGCGATCCGCAGGCGCGACAATGCACGCACCGCACCGGCCACTGTGTTGGGAATATCGTGCAATTTCATGTCGAGAAACACCGGCATGTCGCCGGCCACCGCCAGGCCCGCCGGGCCGTTGGCCATGAAAAACTCCAAACCGAGTTTAATCATCCCGCATGCCGGGGCGATGTCATGGATCATCGCCCGGGCGGCAGCCGGATCGGGCGTGTCGATCGCCGCGATCAGCCGTTTCATGGCTTGGCTGGAAGTACGGTCGCGGGTTGTTGCGCCGCGATTTGGGCCTCCAGCACCGCGACCCGCTTTTCCGCCGATTTGGCACGCCGACCGGCCCGCAGGCGCTGCGGTAAATGCCAGGTCAGCCCCGCGACGAAGCCCAAAACCAGGGCGGCCAGAACCAACGCGCCGACCGGTAACTCAGCGAGTAACCCGAACGGCCAGAAGTTGACACCTGTGCCGTCGCGGTTGGAGAGCAGAAAACTGATCAGCACCAGAACAATAATGCCGCCCAGAACCAGCCGGACAATTCTCACGGCCGCGCCCCGTTGCGCGATTTGCCAGTTGGCTCATTCAGCCGCTCACGCAATTCCTTGCCGGCTTTGAAAAACGGCACCGATTTCTCCTCGACCGAGACCATCTCGCCAGTGCGCGGGTTGCGCCCGGCGCGGGCCCGGCGATGTTTCACGGTGAAGGCGCCGAACCCGCGCAATTCAACCCGCTCGCCGCGCGCCAGGGCATCGGTCATTTCATCGAACAGCACGCCGACCATCCGATCGACATCCGCCAATGTCAGGTAAGGGTGCTCGGAGGCTAATTCGGCGATCAACTCTGATTTCGTCATAAAAGCTCAGCCCCCTGATTTAACCGGCATTCAGCTACGAATAATACGCTGCCAGACCGAACAGGTCAGGTCAATAACTGCTTCACAAATAAGGAATTTTTTATCTTTGGTTCAATATTTCATGCAACTTGCGCGTGTTGAGGTGTGGCAATTTCGATGCGAACCCATAATGTGTTGAGAAATTTTACACCTGGCTGGTAAATCTCGCCGGTCTTTTCGTTAAGTCATTGTATAACAACAAAAAATAAAGTTGGCACGCTGATTGCTAGATTTCGCTGTCGACAATTGGAACTTCAACGTCATGCCGCCGCGGGGGCGGGTTACGCAAATCAGGCGCCTGCAGGGCGGCTGTTGAATGAACCAGATGTCACGATGAACGGAGATTTCGAGATGCGGATATCAACATTAATTCTGGCGACGATTTTGACCAGTGCCGCCAGCGTCACCGCGGCCTTGGCCACGCCGACACCGACCAATCTGGTGACCAACGGCGATTTTTCGTCAACCTCACCGAACACAACCGTCAGCACCCAGTTCGGCACATCCTATAGCGCGGGCAATTTCATAACCGGCTGGACCGGCAATAACGGCTATGAATTATGGTTCCCGAACGCGACCGCGGCGACAACCGAAAATGCCGTCGGGCAATATACCTATACCAATCAGGAAAAACTCTGGTCGGCCACCTCTTCGCCCACGGGCGGCGCCTTTGTCGGCCTCGATGGTGACCCAAATGTGCAAAGCAGCATCAGTCAAATGATCAATGGGCTGGTCGCTGGCCAAACCTATGATGTCAGCTTCTCCTGGGGTGCAGCCCAAGTGCAGAGCCGCCAAGGCGCCACCACCGAGAAACTGGCCGTGTCGCTGGGCAGTGACACGCAATATACCAATACGCTGAACAACCCGAGTGAGAGCTTTACCGGTTGGTTTACCGACATGCTGCAATTCACCGCCTCCGACACGTCGGAATTGCTCTCGTTCCTGTCGATCGGCACACCCACCGGCGAGCCGCCGATGGCAGTGCTGGATGGTGTTTCACTCACCAAAGCGCCGGTTAAGGTGCCCGAGCCGTCCTCGTTGGCGTTGCTCGGTGTTGGTCTGGTCGGGCTCGGCTTCGCCGCGCGCCGCCGTGCCACACGGTCGAACAAGAGCGTCTGATATGATATCATCGTCCGGGCGCATCAGCCCGGACGATGGCTTCAGATGCTGTAGCGAGGTTTGACGTGCATATATTCGCCCTTGAGGCGCTGCGGCTCACCGTCTGGCTGGTATTATTATCGGCGATCTTCGTGCCGCTGGAACGCCTGGCCGGAGTCCGGCGCCAGCAGATTTTCCGCCGGCAATTCGGCGTCGATCTGTTTTATTATATGATCAACTCCATGCTGATCGGGTTACTGCTCGCGGCTCCTTTATCGGTAGTGGCCACTGTGATTTATAACATCATGCCGGCGTTTTTGGTGCAGGGTGTGTCCGGTCTGCCGGCCGGCGCGAAGCTCGCTTTGTCGCTGCTTGTGGCCGAAACCGGGTTTTATTGGGGGCATCGCTGGTCGCACGAAATCCCCCTCCTGTGGCGCTTCCATGCGGTGCATCACAGTGCCGAAGAGCTCGATTATCTGACCAATACCCGTGCCCACCCGGTCGACATGGTGTTCACCCGGCTCTGCGGTTTTCTGCCGCTATTCGCGCTGGGTTTGGCCCATGGCCCGGCGGTGCCGGCCATCGTCATCGTCATCGGCACGATGTGGGGGTTTTTCGTCCACGCGAATATCAAATTCCGTTTCGGGTTCCTGGAATCGCTGATCGCCACGCCGTTTTTCCACCGCTGGCACCACACCAACGATGCCATGCGAGACCGCAATTACGCCGCCATGCTGCCGCTGCTCGATCGGCTGTTCGGCACATTCCACGCGCCGCAATCCTGGCCGAGCGAATACGGCATCGATCAGCCGATGCCGGCCCATATCAGGGGCCAATTGCTCAGCCCGTTCACTCCCGCAGCCCCGGCGCCGACCCCCGTGCTTGATTGAGATGCGCTAGGAGCCTGTCCTGGTAACGGCTGAATTGTCTCGACAATCTTGGCTTGGCGTGATTCTGTTTTCTGATGAGCAAAGTATTTCGTCCGTGGAAGACC
>NCAP01000075.1 GCA_002255495.1 Rhodospirillales bacterium 20-60-12
GCCGCCCGCCGTGCAGCAAATGACCGGCGCCTATGAGCTGTCCAATTACGGTCAATGGTCGCAAACGCCGCAATATGGCGCGGTCTGGTATCCGCAGGTCGCACCTGGCTGGGTGCCGTATCGCGAGGGCCATTGGGCCTATGTGGCTCCCTAGGGCTGGACCTGGGTGGAAGCCGAACCTTGGGGTTTCGCGCCGTTCCATTATGGCCGCTGGATTGATGAGGACGGCCGCTGGGGCTGGGCGCCGGCGCCGATTGCCGAGGGCTATGCCGAATATCCGCATTATCAGCCGGTCTATGCGCCGGCTTTGGTCAGTTTCTTTGGTGTGGGCGGCGGCGGGCTGAGTGTCGGCATCGCCATCACCGCCGGCGCGCTGGCGGCCGGGTCCATCGGCTGGGTGCCGCTTGCTCCGCGCGAAGCCTATTACCCGACCTATCATTGCCCGCCGCGTTATATTCAGCAGATCAATGTCGCCAACGTGCGGAACGTGACGAATATTACTGAAATCAACCGCACGGTGATCAATAATAACCACACCACGATCGTCAATAACTACGGCCCGCGCCCGGATCAGTTCGCCAACCGGCGGGCCGCGACCTTTGTGCCGGCCGGTGCGATGACGCGTGGTGAATCGATCGCCCGGATCGGTCATGCCGCACCGCCGAACCTGCTCGCAGCCGCCCAGCCGATCCGCCCGGCGGTGTTTCAAGTGGCCCGGCCCGGTCCGCAGGCGCCCGGCCGGCCGGCCGCGATCGAGCCGCGTTTGCCCCCCGCGCCGACACCGCTGGGCCGCGCGGCTCCGGCGCCGGCCCCGAAACCCGCTATATTTGCCCAGCAGCGCGGCCTGCCGATGATCGCCCGGCCCGGCATTCCGGCCCGTCCCGCTTTGGCCGGCCATGTGCAGGGAGCACCCGCCTTCAACCGGCCAGCGCCAATGCCCGCCGCCAACCGGGCACCCTTGCCGCAGCAGCAGATCAACCACGCCCCGCCCGCGCCGCCGCGTATGCCCAATGTGATCACGCCGCAGCCACAGCGTCCGCAGGTGCGACCCGAAGCGCCACAGGCGATACGGCCGCCGGCGGCGCCGCAATTCCACCCTCCCGCTCAGCCGCAATATCATCCGCCGGCACCGCAATATCACCCGCCTGCGCAGCCGACCTATCATCCGCCCGTGCAGGAATTTCATCCACCGGCACAGCCGCAATTCCACCCGCCTGCCCAGCCGCAGTTTCATCCCCCGGCGCAACCGCAATTTCACCCGCCGGCGCAGCCCGCCTTCCATCCACCCGCCCCTCGTCCGGCGCCACCGCCGCCGCGTGACGACCATAAACCGCCTGCCTGACCGCAATCCCAAGGCAGACTGAGAAAGCCGGCACACAACCGTGAGTCGGCTTTCGCGTATTTCGTGCTAGATGACGATTTATGGATGGATTTCATGATTCCCCGCCGACGGCCGGCCGGGATTCGCGCCTGAAGCGAAGCTGGTCCTACAGACTCGGCCGCATTGCGCGCGATGCTTTGGTGCTGCCCCCGGCTTTGCTGCTGGTTTTCATCGAACATGTGTTCTGGGCCGGCGCCAAAACCCTGCTGCGCGCCATTGCCCAGGTGAAGGTGATTTTGGCGCTGCGCGCGGCCATTGTGAAATTACCCGCGAGCTTGGTTTTGCCGCTGTTCCTGATCCCTGAATTGATCAGCCATCTGGGTGGGCTATGGGCGACTATTTTGCTCGTCCAGCGGCATTTGCTGACCGCCGCTCTGGTGGCCCTGTTCATTAAAGGAGGTGCTACGCTCATGACGGTGTGGATTTATCAGAGCTGCGAGCCGACCCTGCTTTCGGTCGCCTGGTTCGCCCGGCTGCACGCCACCATCATGGGCTGGCAGGCCTGGGCGAAGGAGCGCACCGCGGCCGTGCGCCGCCGGAGCGAACAGCTCTATCGCAGCAATGGCGGGCGCCTGTCGCGCCGCTTCGCGGCCTGGCGCGTCAAGCTCGCCGCCCTTCTGGCCGCGAAACGTTAATGGTCAAGCTCAATGCCCGCCAGCATCTGACCCTGGCCGACCCGCTGCTCGGCGCGCTGATCACCCGGATCGGCCCGTGCAAACTCAAAGCCCAGCCCGGCGAGGAGCCGTATCAGGCGCTGGTTTCGGCGATTGCGCATCAGCAACTCCATGCCCGGGCCGCCACCGCGATGCTGGGGCGGTTGCAGGCGCTGACCAACAGCACAGCTTTTCCCGCCCCCGCCGCGATGCTGTCATTTTCCGATGAGCAAATGCGCGCCTGCGGATTTTCCGGCGCCAAAACCGCCGCGTTGCGCGATCTGGCGAGCAAGACCATCGATCAGACCGTGCCGACCCGGCGGCTGGCGATGCGCATGACCGACACTGAACTGATCGAGCGCCTGACCGAAGTGCGCGGCATTGGCCGCTGGACGGTCGAGATGCTGCTGATTTTCAGCCTCGGCCGGCCCGATGTTCTGCCGGTTGATGATTTCGGCGTGCGCGAAGGCTACCGGCTTTTGCACGGGCTGGAGGCACAACCCAAGCCGAAGGAACTGGCCGGCATAGGCGAGGCTTTCTCGCCGCATCGTTCAACCGCCGCATGGTATCTCTGGCGCGCCGCTGACGAGGGCAAACCCGCCAAACCGGCGTGATGGGGTGGCAGGCAGGGATTACGGGCAAAATGAAAGATCTGGTCGCTCAGATATTGAACCGCCTGTCGCGTCCCGGTGATCGTACCTGCCGTCCACCGCAAAAAAACGTGCTCTGAATCACAGCTGCATTTATGATCGCTCATGTCACCGGGCTGGTGAACGGCCTGACCATCGTGGGTTATTATGTGAACAGATCAGATCCTTTGGCATTTCTGTTTGAAGTGGGCCGGTTTTTGTTTCTCCCATATGGCTTTGGTTTTGTCGGCATTCTCAAGGCCGTTGGAACACGCAAGATTATTTTATCAATTTTTTCTTCGTTTTTATGTCGATCATCGTGCCGCTTTATCTGGCGGGGTGTATTTTCTTCTGGTTCGCCGTCCTGACTGCCCCTCATTTTTCGCACTCAGATGCCATCGTATTTCTGGCACCTGCTTTTCTGAACACGCTGGTCTTCTGGATTGTCATCCGGGGCTATTATCATCTCGCCACCACGCCGTGGTGGCAGCCTTGGGCCCACCGAGATGCCTGGCTTGCCGGCGCGGCCGCGCGCCTCGCCGATCTCGACGCCGCCGCAAGCCGGTTGAAATGAACGTGCTGATGAAGATGTTATCGGAACAAAATTCGCCGAGCGTTCAGGCGGCGGGGGGTTTTGCTTTCCGCTCGCTGTAGCGCTCGGTCAGATAATCGGTGCGGTCGCGGATAAGCCACGTCAATTTGACCAATTCCTCCATCACATCGACCAAGCGGTCGTAAAGCGGCGAGGCGATCATGCGGCCTTCGGCGGTGAATTGGGTATAGGCGGCGGGAACGCTGGATTGGTTGGGGATGGTGAACATCCGCATCCAGCGGCCGAGCAGGCGCAGCGTGTTGACCGCATTGAAACTTTGCGACCCGCCCGAGACCTGCATCACCGCCAGCGTGCGGCCCTGGGTTGGCCGGATGGCGCCATCTTCCAGCGGCAACCAATCGATCTGGTTTTTGAACACGCCTGTGATTGCCCCGTGCATCTCCGGGCTGCACCATACCTGCCCTTCGGACCAGAGCGATAAAGCCCGCAATTCCTGCACTTTCGGGTGATCTGCCCCGACACTGCCGGCGACCGGCAAGTCGCGCGGGTCGAATATTCGTGTCTCGGCGCCAAGCGCGTGCAGCAAGCGTTGCGCTTCCTCGACCAGCAAACGACTGAACGAGCGCTCACGCAGCGAACCATAGAGCAGCAAAATCCGTGGCGGGTGCGTGGCACGGGCGGCCGGTTCAAGCCGGGCGCTGTCGGTCTGGCGGAGCAGGATGCGCGTCAAAGCGGGCAGGTCATCGGCGTGGGAATCCATCACGCATCCTTGTGCGCGTGCGAGGATGCGCCTGCGCTGCGGCCGATATCGCGCAGGCGTGCCGCTAGACTGGCGCGCTCAAGCCCCTTGAACGGCAGGGAGGTAAACAATGAAATCCGGCGCTTCATATAATTGAACGCCATGACAAAGGCGCGCTCACGCTCGATCTCACTGCCGACCACACGCGACGGATCGGCAATGCCCCAATGGGCCGAGATCGGCTGGCCGGGCCAGATCGGGCAGATTTCGCCGGCGGCATCGTCACAGACGGTAAAGACAAAATCCATCATTGGCGCATCCGGTTTGGCGAATTCATCCCAACTTTTGGAGCGGAAACCGACGGCGGGGTAATCATAATCGGCGAGGGTTTTGAGGGCGAGCGGATTGACCTTGCCTTGCGGGTGGCTGCCGGCGGAGAAAGCGGCAAAGCGCCCTGCCCCATCCTTTTGGAGAATGCTCTCCGCCAGGATCGAACGGGCGGAATTACCGGTGCAGAGAAACAACACATTGAACAGGCGCTGTGACATCAGATCGCTTTCAGGTGAGGAGAAAATCGGCCGGGCAGCATTGGCTCAAATCGGCGATCAGTGGCGCGCATAAATCCGCCCGCCCGCCGCAGCAATCTTTCAGCACATACAGGAGCAAGGCGCGCAAGCGGTCGAGATCGGCCCGGTAGATCATCGAGCGGCTTTGCCGTTCCTGGCCGACCAACCCCGCGCGGGCAAGTATGGCCAGATGGGTGGACATGGTGTTTTGCGGAATGTCGAGCAGGCGGGCGATTTCGCCGGCCGGCAGCCCTGCCGGTTCATGACGCACCAGCAGACGAAAACTCTCCAGCCTGGTCGGCTGGGCGAGGGCCGCAAATCCTGCGATCGCCGTTTGAATATCCATATATCCAGAATATCAGATATATTAATTCTGTCCATCCCATCTAACCATTGCGCAATCTTGCTTTGTTCAGCTTGCGGGCTGAGGGGTCATTTCACATATATTATTGATGAATATGTGTAAAAATAGAGATGGGTTGTCGTTGTGAAGCGACGCTGGATGGCGCTGTCCGCGCTCATGATCGCGCTGATTGCCCTGGTTGCTTTATGGAACTGGAACTGGTTTCGCCCGTTGGTCGAGGCGCGCGCATCGGCCGCCATCGGGCGCAAAGTGACCATCCAGACGATCGGCCTCTCGCTGGGCCGGGTTACGGTTTTGACGCTGCGGGGCGTCACCATCACCAACCCGCCCGGCTTTGCGCAAGCATTGCCTCTGGCTGTGATCGACAAGCTCAGCGTATCGATCGACCTGCTCGATTATCTGCAGCATCAAACATTGGTTCTGCCGGCGATCACCATCACCCATCCGGTCATCAACGCCCGGCAATGGCCTGACGGGACGGATAATTACAGCTTCAGCCCGTCCGCCGGCGCCGGCCCGTCCAACTCGGCTGCGCCGCCCCGCATCGAGGCGCTGACCATAACACAGGGTGAGGCCCGCGCCACGCTCGCCAAATTGCACGCCGCGGTGAAGGCCGATTTCACCACCGCCCAGACATCCGCGCAATCGGGCCTGCTGGTTGCAGCCGCAACCGGGGTGTATGCCGGACAGAAGCTCACCGCCCATTTCATCGGCGGCGCGCTGCTCACCGTCAGCGATCCGGCGAAACCCTACAAAATCGATCTGCAGGTGCAAAATGGCGGCACCAGCCTGAGCCTGGTCGGCTCGCTTTTGCAACCGCTGACCTTCGGCGGCGCGGATGTGAAACTCACACTGGCGGGGCCGAACATGGCCGATCTGCTGCCGCTGATCGGCGTGCCGCTGCCGGCCACCCCGCCTTACAAAATCGCCGGCATGCTCGATTATGCCAAACAGCAAATCCGGTTTGATCATTTCACCGGGCAGGTCGGGTCGAGCGATCTGCAGGGCGACATCTCATACACGCCCGCGACACCGCGGCCGAAAATCGTCGCTGAGCTGACATCGCGGCGTGTCGACCTGGCCGATCTTGGTGGCTTTATCGGCGCCAAGCCGGGAGCCAAACCGGCAGCCTCAGGTCAGCATAACACAAGCGAAGCAGGTAAATTACTGCCGCAGACACCGTTCAATCTGCCACATTTGAAAATGGCGGATTTCGATGTGCATTATCGTGGCGAACATATCATCAACCGCAACACGCCGCTTGATAATCTGGTCGTGCATCTGCAAATCATCGATGGCCGGATCACCGCCGACCCGCTGAATTTCGCGGTCGGCACTGGTACCATCGAAAGTGCGGTCGATCTGGATCCGGTCGGTTCTGTTCTGCACACCAAGGCGAATATCGATTTTCGTAAAATCCCGCTTTCGCGCATCATGCAATCGACGCATCTCTTTACCGGTGCTGGGGTGATTGGCGGCCACGCGACACTCACCACCACCGGCAATTCGATCGCCCAGATGCTCGGGCGCGGCAATGGCGGATTGCAACTCTTCATGGCGCAAGGCGGCGATATTTCAGCCTTGATGGTCGATCTCGCCGGCTTGCAATTCGGCGATGGCGTGCTCTCAGCACTCGGCATTCCGCGCCATACCGATGTCAAATGCATGATAACCGATTTCACGCTGACCGATGGGCTGGTCGATACCAAGGCGCTGCTCCTGGCGACGTCGGAGGCGAATATTCTAGGCGCCGGCACGATCAATCTGGCGGATGAAAAGCTCGCCATGCACCTTCATACCGAAGCGACACATTTCTCCATCGGCTCGCTTTCGGCACCGATCAATATCGGCGGCACGCTGGCAGATCCCTCGATTTTGCCGAATATCCTCACCGTCGGCGCGAAAACCGGCACTGCCATCGGGCTCGGCATATTATTTCCGCCTTTGGCTCTATTGCCCACCATTCGGCTTGGACTGGGTGATAAAAATGCCTGCGCGGATACTTATGCGACACTCGCGCACAGCAAGACTTGAGATCGCCGCGCCAGCGCGGCGATCTCAAACGATCAAGGTGTCATCGGGCAATAATTGTGTGAGCGGTGCGGCATAGGCCGTCCAGAACATCTCTTGGGACACTGGCCGGCCGATCAGAAACCCTTGCGCATCATCGCAGCCGATGGCGCTGACATGCGCCAATTGCGCCGGGGTTTCCACCCCTTCGGCTGTGACTTTCAAATTCAACGCCCGCGCGATACCCATGATCGCATCCAGGATCGACCGGCTTTGCGGGTCCTGATCGAAATCGGCGATGAACATGCGATCGATTTTAATTTTATCGAATGCAAAACGATTGAGATAGCTCAGCGACGAATAGCCGGTGCCGAAATCATCCAGGACGATTTTCACGCCATAGCCGCGCAGCTGCCGCAAATCATCCAAAATCTTCGGACTGTCCTGCAATAAGGCCGATTCGGTAATTTCCAGCAGCAACCTCGTGGGCGATAGCTGCGCGGCACCGAGTGCGATCATGATTTGTTCGACGATATCGGATTGTTCAAGCTGCAAGGGCGAGAGATTGACCGATACCGTCATTGATTCAGGCCATGAGGAGGCCGCCCGGCAAGCCTGATGCAGCACCCAATGGCCGATGGCATGGATCTGCCCCGCAGCCTCGGCAATGGGGATGAAATCCTGTGGCGATACCAGCCCGCGGGTCGGGTGGTGCCAGCGCAGCAATGCCTCTGCCCCGCATACCACACCGCTCGGCACGCAGGCGATCGGCTGGAATGCCAGGCTGAATTCATCGCGCGCCAAAGCACTGGCGATATCCATCCGCAAAGCCCGTTCGCTTTGTGCGCGTTCCTGCATGGCGGGCACAAACATTTTGTAAATGCCGCGCCCGGCCAGCTTTGCTTCATAAAGGGCGAGATCGGCCTGCTTGTAGAGTTCGTCACCATTGCGCGTGGCGCCGTTCCAGACGGAAATCCCGATCGAGATATTGATCCGCACCTGGCTGCCATTCAGGTCGAACGGCTCAATCAGGGCATCGAGGATTCGCAATGCCAGGGCTTCGGAATCCTGTGGTTTTGAAAGATCAAGCTGCAATATGGCGAATTCATCGCCGCCGATGCGGGCCAGCAGATCATGCGTGCGAATGACCCGTTGCAGGCGATAAACCATAAGCTTGAGCAATTTGTCACCGGCCGGATGGCCGAGCTGGTCGTTCACTTCCTTGAAGAAATCGATATCAAAACATAATATCGCAATCTGGTCGCCGGGCTTGGCGCCGCGCAGGCAGGCATCGAGTTTTTCGTAGAGGTACAGGCGGTTCGGCGCACTGGTCAAAAAATCATGCCGCGCCGCCCAGTCGAGTTGTTTTTGCGCGCGCTTGCGTTCGGAAATATCGCGCATGAACAGCGAAATGCCGCCTGCACTGGCAAATGCGTTGATCTCCAGCCAGACATCGTCGGCCGGCAATGAATGCTCGAAATGTACCGGCTGGCCATCCTGAATCACCCGCGCCAGCCGCCGTTTGATCGATGCGGCGCGGCGCTCGGCGAACAGATCCTCCAGACGCAACGCGGCCTGATCAATACCGGCCGGCATCAGGCTGGCGGCCTTGCTGTTGGCATAAATCACCCGCCAGAATTGATCGAACACAACCACCATGTCACCGGTGCTTTCCAGGACCTGCGAGGCAAAATTCTCGCTCCGCCGGCGCGCTTCATCGGCCAGCCGCCGATCCGTCACATCCTCGAGCGTCCCGTACCAGCGCATGATCCGCCCGGCCTCATCGCGCCGCGGTGCGGCCCGGCCGCGCATCCAGATATAGCTGCCGTCATGCCGGCGGACCCGGTATTCGTGATCCGCGAGTTCGCCGGTTGCCACCGCGTGTTGCCACGCCGCCATCAAGGCCTCGCGGTCATCATCATGCACCGCTTGTTCCCAACCATGCGGCAATGTTTGGGCGCGGGTGAGGCCGGTGATCTCCAGCCATTTCGGCCCGACCTCCTCGATGCTGCCATCGGGCCCGGCGGTCCAGGGGATTTGCGGGTGCAGCTGCACCATATGGCGGTAATGATCCTCGCTCTCGCGCAGGGCCTGCTCGATTTCATGGCGCTCGGTAACGTCCTGCGAGGTGCCGCGCAGGCCGATCACGTGGTCCTGATCGTCGGTCACCACCTCGGCCCAGGTCCATAAATGCCGCAGGCTGCCATCCGGCCAGACCGCCCGATAGGCGATGCGCGCGGGTTCGCGGGTTTTGATGATGCCCCGATAGGTCGCGATGGCGCGGTCATAATCATCGGGGTGGATCAGGCCGCGGACCTGGTCATAGGTGAATTCGGCATTGGTATAAGGCAGGCCGACCAATGCCACCGCTTCGCGCGAGTAGCGGACCGAGCGGGCCTGCAGATCCCAATACCAGGAGCCGAGCTTGGCAAGTTTATGGGCGTCCGCGAGTTCCTGGGTGCGCTGGGCCAATTGACGCGCCAATGAGCGCAACTGGCTTTCGTTCTGCTTTTCGATCGGGGTATGTTCGGGAGGCATCGACCTCAGTCCGCGCCGAGGCTTGGATAGACATAATCTGCTTGCATTTCTGCGCACAGGTCGGTTGGTCTTCGTTTCAGGTCACTATCCTTCTTCGGTCCGACCAAGGGATATGCATCCACCCGATACGAATTAAGCGTCAGATTGTAAGCGTCAGATTGAGTGGTGCGCGACACACAACCTGACGTTTAACTTACTGTCGGAAAACTTGACATGCAAGCTTTGTGTCGGTGACTGCCGCGGGCGCTGCCATCCGGCCATCGACCGCAGCAGAACCGACGCCAAAACAGCATAATCCCGGCCCATTACCGCCATAATTGCGCAGCATTCTCTGCTTCATGGCAGCGGTGCATCGGTAGACACAAAGCCCAGGCCGCCGCCAGATTGAGGAGTGTGAGACATGATGTACCGGAATTTATTGTTCGCTGCGATCCTGGCCGGCGCCTCTATGGGTGCGGTTCAAGCCGCCCGCGCCGATGGCGATGATTGGCACCGGGGTGGCCCGAGCATTTCGTTTGGCTTCGGCGTCGGCGGACCCGGCTACTATGCGCCACCCGCTTACTATGCGCCGCCGCCGCCGGTCTATTATGCCCCGCCGCCACGGGCTTATTACGCCCCGCCGCCCGGCTATTACGCGCCGGCGCCGGGCTATTACCGCGGCTACCGGCATGACGACGATGATCGTGGCGACGACGATTAACAGCGCAGGGCGTGCGAACTTGCCTAGAGGGGGGTGGTTACTGTATGCCCCCCGCTTCCCGGCCGGTCGGTATCGGCGGGGCCAGCAAAAGGACGAGCCTGACGATGAAGCCGAAGATCCATCCCGAATACCACGAGGTCAATATCATCATGACCGACGGGACCGAGTTTAAAACCCGATCCTGCATGGGCAAGGCCGGCGACACGCTGCGCCTGGATATCGACCCGAAATCCCACCCCGCCTGGACCGGTCAGCAGCGCATGATCGACACCGGTGGTCAGGTCGCCAAGTTCAACAAGAAATTTGCCGGCATCGGCGTGCGCAAATCCTGAGCTCGCTCGCCTGAACGGGGTTGCACACCGCTGAGATTGGCTACATCTGACGTCGGTTCATCTCAGCGGAGCCGCCAATGTCTGACCAACCCGTCTATCAGCCCAACGAAGCGCCCGCCGGCGGCTGGGGTGCCCTTGGAGCGACCGCCAAAGCCCTGCGTGAGCAGAGCGTTATGGTCCGCGGAACCAAGGCCCTGCTCGCCGCCAATCAGCCCGAAGGGTTCGATTGCCCGGGCTGCGCCTGGCCCGACCCCAAGCACACATCATCCTTCGAGTTTTGCGAGAACGGCGCAAAGGCGATTGCCTGGGAAGTTACCGACAAGCGGGTGACGCGGGCATTCTTCGCTGAACACACCGTCAGCGAACTGGAGGCGCAAAGCGATTATTGGCTGGAGCAGCAAGGCCGGCTGACCGAGCCGATGCGCTATGATGCCGGCTCGGACAAATATGTGCCGATATCGTGGGATGATGCGTTCGCCATGATCGGCGCGCATTTGCGGGCCATGGATCATCCCGATCAGGCGGAATTCTACGTCTCGGGCCGTACCTCGAACGAGGCGGCGTTTCTGTTCCAGCTTTTCGCCCGCAAACTGGGCACCAATAATTTCCCCGATTGTTCGAATATGTGCCACGAGCCGACCTCGGTGGGTTTGCCCGATTCCATCGGCATCGGCAAAGGCACGGTCACGCTCGATGATTTCGAGCATGCTGATGCGATTTTCGTGATCGGCCAAAATCCCGGCACCAACTCGCCACGTGCGATGACTGAGTTTGTCAATGCGTCCAAGCGCGGCGCGCATATCGTGGTATTCAACCCGCTGAAAGAGCGCGCGCTGGAGCGCTTCGCCAACCCGCAAAACGCCATCCAGATGGCGACTTTCGGCTCGACGCCGATTGCCAGCCTGTATTGCCAGGTGCGCATCGGCGGCGACGTGGCGGCGCTGAAAGGGGTGATGAAGCTGGTGCTGCAAGCCGACGACGCAGCACAGGCGGCCGGCAAGCCGCGCATTCTCGATACCGATTTCATTGCCACCCATACCAGCGGCTTTGAGGCGTTCGCCGCCGATCTGCGCGCGACCTCCTGGGACGATATCCTGACCACGTCCGGCCTTAATCGCAGCCAGCTCGAAGCGGTGGCGGATGTTTATATCCACGCCAAAAACGTCATTGTCTGCTACGGCATGGGCATCACCCAGCATCGGCTGGGCTCGGCCAATGTGCAGCAAACGGTGAATTTGCTGCTGATGCGCGGCAATATGGGCCGGCCCGGCGCCGGCATCTGCCCGGTGCGCGGCCATTCGAACGTGCAGGGCGACCGCACCGTCGGCATCGATGAGAAGCCCAAGGCGGAATTTCTCGACAAGCTCGGCGAAGTGTTCGGCTTCGCCCCGCCCCGCGCACATGGCCATAATGTGGTCACCGCCATCGAGGCGATGTATCGCCACGAGGTGAAGGTGTTCATCGCCATGGGCGGCAATTTCGTCGCCGCCGTGCCCGACACACCGATCGTCCAGGCAGCCATGCGGAAAATTCCGCTGACCGTCGCGGTGACCACCAAACTCAATCGCGGGCATCTGGTCCATGGTGTCGAATCGCTGATGCTGCCTTGCCTGGGCCGCAGTGAAATCGATGAGCAGGCGAGCGGGCTGCAATCGGTCACGGTTGAGGATTCGATGTCCTTCGTGCATGCCTCGGGCGGGCTGCTGCCGCCGGCGAGCAAGGATCTTTATTCCGAGGTCGCGATCGTCTGCGGCATGGCCAAAGCGACATGGCCTGATGGCGGCGGCATCGATTGGGATGCGTTTGCCGGCAATTACGATTTGATCCGCGATAAAATTGCCCTGGTACTGCCGAAATTATTCACCGATTACAACCGCAAAATCCGCCAGCCCGGCGGCTTTCAGCTGCGCAATCCCGCCGCCCACCGGGAATGGAATACCGCCACCGGCAAGGCTAATTTCATGGTCTTCGATGGCGTCGATGAGGATGATCATGTTGATCATCCGGACATGCTGCGCCTTGCGACCATTCGCAGCCATGATCAATATAACACCACCGTCTATTCCTTGAACGACCGCTATCGCGGCATTTTCGGCGACCGCCAGGTGGTGCTGATGAACCAGGCCGACATGGCGGCGCGCAACATTGCCAATGGTGCACGCATTCGCCTGCGCACCATCGCCAATGATGCGGTGCGTGTGGTCGGCGGGCTGAAAGCCATCGCCTATGACATCCCGCGCGGCTCGATCGCGTCCTACTATCCCGAGACGAACGCGCTCTTGCCGCTCGCCCACCACGACACCAGGGCTTTCACGCCGGCAGCCAAATCGATACCGGTGCTGGCGGAACTCGATCAATAATCGGCTGCTGGAATCGATCAACGCGCCATAAAAAAACTCTTGAAACGCTAAATTGGTCTGACTATTTATGTCTTGTGGGCGATGCCATTGGGTCGCCTGCGAGACTAAATCCTGGCCTGCGGGCAGGATACATCATTCAACCTTGCTTGCTTTGGAGGTTACCATGACTATTGATTTCACACCCTTGTTTCGTTCGGCCATTGGCTTTGATCGTTTGGCCAATATTCTCGACAGCGTGCCGGATGCCGCCGTCGCGTCCTATCCGCCCTACAATATCGAAAAGACCGGTGACGATGCCTACCGCGTGACCATGGCGGTTGCGGGCTTTGGGCAGGATGATCTGGATCTGACCGTGAAGGACAATACCCTCATTGTAACCGGCCGCGTGGCAGCGCCGGCGCAGAAGGTTGAGACTCTGCATCGCGGCATTGCCGCCCGTGCGTTCGAGCGGCGCTTTGCGCTGGCCGATCACATGGTTGTTGAAGGTGCGGAACTGGTGAACGGGTTGCTGCATATCGCGCTGAAACGTATCGTGCCCGAGGCGCTGAAACCGCGCCGCGTGCTGATCAATGCGGTCAATCATTCCACCCCGACTTTGACCGCACAGGCTGCCTGATCCGGCCGATCATCTCCGTGCGAGCGGGATGATCAAAGCTATTAACCAAGACGATGGCGGCGGCGGAAGACTCCCGCCGCCGCTTTTCAAAACCATAGAGCGGGCCGTTGCAAACGACCGCGCTCAAAGCCTGTTTTCTCGATCGATTTCATAATTCTAGAGCGTTTTCCGATCAATCGGAAAAGTATAGCTAGAGCGGGTGCGTGATAATGCATAAAGCTTTAATGCATCGGTACGAAACTGCGGACCAGAGAGCCGCAGACCAGTTGCCAGCCATCGACCAGGACGAAAAAAATCAGCTTGAACGGCAATGACACCGCCGTCGGCGGCAGCATCATCATGCCCAGGCTCATCAACACTGATGAGACCACCAGATCGATCACCAGAAACGGCAGATAGATCAAAAACCCCATCTCGAAAGCGCGCCGCAGTTCACCGACCACAAAGGCCGGCACCAGCACGCGCCAAGGCGTGCTCTGCGGGTTTTGGGGGGCAGAAGCATGCGCCAGATTGACGAATAATTGGACGTCGCCCGGCCTTGCATTCGCCGCCATGAAGCTGTGGAACGGTGCGGCGGCCAGTTGCAGGCCGGTCATGCTATCGACGCTGCCTTGGCTCATCGGCAGCAGCCCGGTCTGCCAGGCCTGATCGAGCACCGGTTGCATCACGAAATAAGTCAGGAACATCGCCAGCCCGATCAGCACCATGTTGGGCGGGGTGGTTTGCGTCCCCAGCGCGCTGCGCAAAATACTCAGCACGATCACGATGCGGGTAAAAGCGGTCAGCATCACCAGTAAGCTCGGTGCGAGCGAGAGCACGCCGATCAAGACCACCAATTGCACCAGCCTGGCGGTATCATTGCCGTCCGCTTCAGCCCCTGTGCCAAGGTCAATATTGATCGATTGCGCATGCGCCCGCGCGGCACAGACCAGCAGCAATATGATACCCGCCCCGATCACTTTCATGGCCGGTTTTCCGGTGCCGCTCCTGGCAATGCGACCGCCTGAAATTCGCCGGCACCGCCTGCACAAACCAGAAATGTCTGGTCCGCCACGGCGAGTAAAATCACCAATCGGCGTGGGCTGATCCGCAGGCTCGCCTGGACCTGCATCAATGCCGGGTCGTATCCGGGCGAAACCTGCACGCGCGCGCCCTTATTGAAATACGGAGCAAGCCGTGCGGTGAGAAAAATCAGCCCGATCACCACCGTGAAAGCCAGACCGGCGTTAAACAACATGGCAGCATCGTTCATGGGGCGTGCCCTTTTGGCGCGACGATCATCAGAGCCAGACGATTATTCACTTCGTCCGGTGACCCGTTTATGCGCGCAAATAATTAACAAATAATGTGAAATGAAGCGGGTTTTTCTTGATCGCCTGGCCGATAAATTAACCCGCCGGTAAGAGGCTCATGGCAATATCAGATGTCTGTGTAGTTCCCCGAAAGGCCTGAGACGATGCCGCTTTCATTGCTGAACCTCGCCAGTGCGCGCCTCGCCTATCTTGACCAGGCCCAGCAAATATTGGCGACCAACATCGCCAATATCGACACGCCTTCATTTCGTCCGCGCGCACCGATTCCCTTCGCCGCGATTTTGCAGGGACATGGGCGTCTGCCAATGGCTATCACTTCGGCGCTGGACATCGCCCCCCAAGGCAATGCCGGCGTGCAATCCGGGGCGATGGATGTCAGCGAAGTTGCGCCGGACGGCAATGCCGTCTCGCTGGATCAGCAATTGGTCCAAATATCGCAAAACGAAATGGCCCAGCAATTCACCGTCAATTTATACCAGAACTATACCGGCATGTTCCGCACGGCTCTGGGCACCGTTCCCTGAAAAGTTACATCCCATGGATCTTACGACAAGCCTGGATATTTCCGCCGCCGGCATGACCGCCCAAAGCACAAGATTGCGCGTGATTGCCCAGAACATGGCCAATATCGACAGTACCGGCAGCACGCCCGGCAGCGACCCCTATCAGCGCCAGGTGATCAATTTCACCGACACGATGAATCAGGCGCTCGGCGTGAAGTTGGTAGAGGTTGAAAACATCACCAAGGACAATTCCGCCTTTCCGACCAAATACGATCCTTCCAATCCTGCCGCCAACAGCCAGGGTTATGTGAAAATGCCCAACGTCAATAATTTCGTTGAAATGATGGATATGCAGCAGGCCGAACGATC
>NCAP01000076.1 GCA_002255495.1 Rhodospirillales bacterium 20-60-12
CAGACTATTCACCTGGCTGGTATCGCTGCCACCCGTCAGACCCAGTGACAGCGGTAGAAACTGCGTCAGAATCGCCGCGCGCAAATCAGCGTCGGACTGCGCATAGCCCAGCTGCAAAGCGATCAAATCGGGCCGCCTCTGCGCCAGATCGGCCAAATGATTTGCCATATAGGCCGCCGGTATCGCCGGAAAATCCGGCGCCGCGATGTTCAGCACGATATCGGGTGATAAATCCAACATCGCATCCAATGAGGATTGATCGCTCAACAATTGATGCCGCGCCGTATCCAACGCGGTATCAACCCCCGCCAGAGCCGCCGCACTGGGGGCCGATTCATCGAGCCGCAAATTACCCGCTTGCACCGCCGCCTGAGTGTTGGCGGCAAGGCCCCCCAGCAACCGGCGCTGCTCATCAAGCTCGTGCACACTCTGCTGGTCGGCATATAATGCCACCGCCAGCGTCTCCGCCCGGGCTAATGTTTGCCATTCCTGCCACAGCAGGTCCGCATTCACTTTCTGATACCCCGCCCGGGCCGATGCGAGCCGCACCCGATACGTGATCAGCGCGCCGATATCCTGACTGATCGACCCGGTGATCGACGGTGCCGATCCAGGCCCGCCGAGCAGCGCCATGAAGCCAAGCCCCACTTGCGGGTCCGGCAGCAATCCGGCTGCGAAAAACGCCGCCTCCGCCGATTTGCGCTGCGCCCGCGCGGCCTGCAAGGTCGGATCATTCAGCAGCGCCAGCCCGCCGATATCCTGCGCGCTCAATGCCCCGCCGATATCAATAACCCGCCCGCCGGACAGTGTGTGGTTCATCGCACCGAGCGAGCGGTGCAGGGGCAAGGCCAGATCAAGCGGATGGGCGCTGTAGGACGCGCAACCCGCGAGCGACATCAAGGCAAAGGCAGTTGGAATGAGAGCGGTTCGAAATGTCATGATGTCATTCAGGTGATAGGGTTGGATCATATGGCGCAGGTCACTTGCCCGGAAACTCTCGCCAAGCTTGTCGTTTTGTCACTTGACGGACGGCCGGATGCAACACTCCGTGGCGGCCAGGAGCACGACAAATATGAGAATTCTACTGGTCGAGGACGATAATCGAATGGCCGAGCTTGTGTGCGCCGGGCTGGCACCCGATGGCCATGACATCGAAATCGCCGCCGACGGCAAAGCCGGCCTGCTGCGCGCCGCCGGCGAAAACTGGGACCTGCTGATCATCGACCGTATGCTGCCCGGGCTCGATGGGCTGGGCCTGGTCCGCACCTTACGCGCCGCCGGCATCGACACACCCGCATTATTCCTCACCACCATGGGCGGCATCGATGACCGGGTCGAGGCGCTGCGGGCAGGGGGCGATGATTATCTGGTCAAACCCTTTGCCCTCGCCGAACTCTCCGCACGCGTCGCAGCCCTCGCCCGGCGCGGCAAAAGCCGGGTCGCGGAATCGGTCCTGCGGGTCGGTGATCTCGAGCTTGACCGCCTGAGCCAGCTGGTCACCCGCCAGGGCAAAAAAATAACGCTCAAGCCGCGCGAATATGAATTGCTGGAATATCTCATGCGCCATGCCGGGCAGGTCGTCACCCGCACCATGCTGCTCGAAGATGTCTGGGATTTCCATTTCGACCCGCAAACAAGCGTCGTCGAATCGCATATCAGCCGCCTGCGCAGCAAAATCGACCGCGGCTTTCCCGTCGAATTGCTCGCCACAATCCGCGGTGCGGGCTACCGGCTAGGTGGCGATTGATGGAACGGCGGACCGGCGGGCGGCTGGTCAACACCACAAGTTTTCGCCTCGCTCTCATGGGCGCCACCCTCTCGGCACTCGCCGCCTGCATCGTCTTCGCCATCATCTATTTCGCCACCGCCGGCAGCCTGCGCGCCCAGCTTGACCGTGATATCCGCAATGAAATCGCCGAATTACCGGCCGCCGGCCCGCCCGTCCTACTCCGCCAGGCGGTTGATCAGGCGGTCCAGGATGCCCCGCCCAATCTCTTCTATGCCCTCGTTGCAGCCGATGGCCAAAAATTGGCCGGCAATATCCGACCCGCGCGGATTTATCCCGGCTGGCACACCTACCGCGCCGATCGGGATCGCTTGCCGCCGAAAATCGACGCGATGCGCGGCTTTGCCGTGCAAACCCTCAATGGCTCGATCTTGCTGGTCGCGGAGAATGCCAGCGCCCTGGTCGATCTCAACGAAATCATCATCCAGGCTTTCGGCTTCGGCTTCGGTCTCACCCTCTTGCTCGGCCTCGCGGGCGGCGCCTTGGTCGGCCGGGCCAGCCTGCGCCAGATCGAGGCGATCAGCGCGGCCAGCCGGGAAATCATGGCGGGCGACCTATCCCGCCGGATCGAACCCCCAGGGCGCGGCGATGAATATGATCATCTGGCCGCCAGCCTGAACGCCATGCTGGCGCGCATCGAGCGATTGATGGGCGAAGTGCGCAATGCCACCAACGATATCGCCCACGACATGCGCAGCCCGCTCGCCCGCCTGCGCGAAACATTGGAACTGGCCAGGCGCCGCGCGCTCGACAAATCTGAGTTCGACATGGTCATCGATGAGTCTCTGGTTCAGCTCGATGAATGCCTCTCCCGTTTTTCCGCCATGCTGCGCCTGGCCCAAATCGAAACCGGCTCACGCCGCGCCGGTTTCGCAACAATCGATCTATCCGCCCTGCTGCGCAACCTTGCCGAAACCTACGAAATCGTCGCCGAGGAAGGCGGCCAAAGCTTGACGCATGATATCGCACCGGGATCATTCATCGAAGGCGACCGCGATTTATTGAACCAGCTCTTTGCCAATCTCATCGAAAACGCCATCCGCCATGCCGGCCCCACCGCCCATATCGATCTGCACGCGCAAGGGCGCATCGTTCACATAACCGATGACGGCCCAGGCATCCCATCCGCCGAACATGCAAGGATTTTCCAGCGCTTTGTCCGTCTCGATCAATCCCGCCACAGCCCCGGCAGCGGTCTCGGCCTCGCCATCGTCGCCGCCATCGCCGAACTTCATGACGCCCATGTGCGCATCGAAAACCGCCACCCCGGCGTCATGATCGAAATTGATTTCGGTTAGATTAGAAAACAGCTTCCTTAATCCGGATGACTGCCCTCAACCGTATTTTCCAGAATTTTACCGCTCTGGGCGTCAATGCCGACCTCATGAGTTTGAGCACTGGCCTTGATGTCGAACGAATAACGCAGCCCGCTCCCGCCTTTCTCCGCCTCCAATTCCTCGGCCACAATCTGCCCCGGCTGCACCGCAAGTGCTGCGGCGCGGGCTTGATCAATCGAAATGGCAGCCTTGCCGGCCAGCGCCTGTCCGTCATAGGCAAAAGCCGGCGATACCGCACCCGCCATAGCAACGCAGACGAACCCGGCTTGAAGTAAACGATGATGTGTCATGGCATAATCCTTATCTCGTGACCGCACAGACCAACCCGGCCCGGCAAACACATCACTACGCCCCGCGCTCTGCTCAGAACCTGGGGCACAGTATGTGGATCGTTAATCCGCCCCGTCCCGGCAGAACCACACACGACACATCGCATCAACACCCCTCGCACATCGGCGGGCGCCGTGCGGTGGGCTTGCCGAGGCAAAACGGGCAATCAGGTCAACATGCCCTATTGGTCGATCCCGGCCGATGCGTTCGATAATCCTGACATCATGGCGCGATGGGTAGAATTGGCATTTCAAGCAGCATTACGCGCCGGGGCCATCACCAAGCCGACGCGCCGGCGCGGATAGCGAGCGGCGATCCCCTTTTATCCAAAATTCCATCACACCCCATCATCCGCGCCGCCGCCTCGCAAGCGGCACGGATGACCCACGCATCAGGCAGCAGGCGCGGTTGCGTAACGCAGCCGCATCGCTTTTTTATCAAGCTTGCCGACCGAGGTCTTCTCCAGCGCCTCGGTAAACACAATCCGGTCGGGGATTGCGAATTTCGAAATCTCCCCGATATCCGCACGCGCTTTGACAATCGCTTTGAGCTCGTCCTCGCTCACAAGCGCGCCGGGCCTGGCCACCACCACGGCAATCGGCCGCTCGCCCCAGCGCGCATCTTCCACACCAATCACCGCCACTTCGGCCACCGCCTTGTGCGTCAGCAGCAAATCCTCAAGCCCGATCGAGGAAATCCATTCGCCGCCGGTTTTAATCACATCCTTGCTGCGATCCATGATCCGCAAATAACCGTTCGGATCAATCGCGCCGATATCCCCGGTATGCATCCACCCGCCCTTCCACAGCGCCGCCGAGGCTTCCGGATTGCCGTCATAGCCGGGTGTCAGGAACGGCGAGCGGGCCACCACCTCGCCCGGCGTGTGCCCATCATGCGGCACCTCGTTCATCGCCTCATCCACCACCCGCACCTCAACCAAAGCAGCCGGAATACCCGCACTCGTGCGAATATCAATCGCCGCCTCTGAATCCAGCGCCTGATCGCCCAGCATGTCGCCGCGCAATTGCGCCAACGTCATGATCGGGCAGCTCTCGGACATGCCGTAGCCGGTGAATATATCAATGCCCCGCTTCAGCGCCGCCTGGCACATCGCGCGCGGCAGAGCCGAACCGCCGATCAGAACTTTCCAACCGCTCAAATCAATGTGCGCCGCCTCGGGCGAAGCCAGGATCATATGCATGATCGTCGGCACGCAATGCGAAATCGTCACCTTCTCGCTCACCAGCAGCTTCAGCACCGTCTGCGGAATGAACCGCCCGGTATAAACCTGCTTCATCCCCAGCATCGTCGCCACATAAGGAAATCCCCAGGCATGAACATGGAACATCGGCGTCAGCGGCATATACACATCTTCGCGTGAAATCCGGCCGTTCAGCCCAGCCATCATCATCGTCGACATCACCGAAAGCGTATGCAGCACCAATTGCCGATGGCTGAACATCACACCTTTCGGCAATCCCGTCGTGCCCGTCGTGTAAAACGTCGTCGCCTGACTATTCTCGTCAAAATCGGGGAAATCACAAACCGGATCGGCCGCGGCCAGCATCGCCTCATATTCGCCGGCAAAACCCGCAGGCACGTCCGCCGGTCCGTCGGAGAGCAGAATAATCGATTTCACCAACGGCAATTTCGATCGGATCTGCTCAAGAACCGGCAGGAAATCACTATGGATCAGCAGCGTCTCCGCCCGGCTATGATCCACCGTATAGGCAATCTGTTCGGGGCTGAGCCGGATATTCACCGTCATCAACACAGCGCCCAGCATCGGCACCGCGAAATAATTTTCCAGATACCGGTTGCTGTCCCAGTCCATCACCGCAACCCGGCTGCCATGCACCACACCGAGCGCGCGCAACGCCGAGCCCAGCCGGCTCACCCGTTCGGCAAATTGCGGATAACTCAGCCGCACCTCACCACGATACACAATCTCGTGCCGGCTCGCCTGGGCAATCGGCATTTTCAGAATCTGCTTGATCAGCAGGGGATATTGATAAGTGCTCATCCGGGCCGTCTCCTCGTTGGCGATTACTGCCATTACAGTTTGGATATCGCGCCTTCCGCGCCGCTTGACAACACGCCTTATGCGCAAATGAAGCTCTTCTCATTGCCCCGCGATCCCGCACGCAAAAAAGCCCGGCACTTGCAGCACCGGGCTTTTCTGTAGGCTTCACACTCTGAGTAGCGACTAGCCCGGCTGCGGCAGCGGCCCAAACCCGCCCGGTGCGGGCGCATCGGGCTTGCTCGCGGTCGGTACCGAGGTCCGGCGCTGATCGGCGGCGGGCTCATCGACCACTTTGCGGACGACTTTCTCACCCCGAATGACCATCCGGATCTCATCGCCGCTCAGCGTCTCATACTCCAGCAAACCATTGGCCAGGGCATGCAAATCGGCCAGACGCTCGGTCAGAATGCGCTTGGCTTCAGAGTAAGCATGGTCGATCACAGCGCGAATTTCGCTGTCGATTTCCCGCGCCGTCGCTTCGGACACATTCTTATGCTGCTGCACCGAATGACCCAGGAATAATTCCTGGCCGTTTTCACCATACGAGACCATGCCGAGCTTATCGCTCATGCCCCATTCAGTGATCATCCGCCGTGTCTGATCGGTCGCCATTTTAATGTCGCCCGACGCGCCGTTGGAAACCTTGTCAGGCCCAAAGACGAGCTCTTCAGCGGCACGGCCACCCATCGCCATCACCAGGCTCGCCAGAAGCTTGGCTTTGCTGGTCGAATAGCGATCGCCCTCAGGCAGGCTCATCACCAGGCCCAGCGCGCGGCCACGGGGAATAATCGTCGCCTTATGCACCGGGTCGCATTCCGGCTGCGAGATCGAGCAGATCGCATGGCCCGATTCGTGATACGCGGTCATGCGCTTCTCATCGTCGCTCATCACTAATGAACGCCGCTCAGCGCCCATCATCACCTTGTCCTTGGCATGCTCGAATTCGGCCATGGCCACCACGCGCTTGCCAATCCGCGCGGCCAGCAACGCCGCCTCATTGACCAGGTTGGCGAGATCAGCACCGGAAAATCCCGGTGTGCCGCGGGCAATCACCTTCGGATCGACGTCGGACGCCAAAGGCACTTTGCGCATATGAACCTTCAGGATGCGCTCACGCCCATTCACGTCCGGGTTCGGCACCACCACCTGCCGGTCGAACCGGCCCGGGCGCAGCAAGGCCGGGTCCAGCACGTCGGGCCGGTTGGTCGCAGCAATCAGGATCACGCCCTCATTGCTCTCAAACCCGTCCATCTCGACAAGCATCTGATTGAGCGTCTGCTCCCGCTCATCATTGCCGCCGCCCAGGCCCGCCCCACGATGCCGCCCCACCGCATCAATTTCATCGATGAAAATGATGCAAGGCGCATTCTTCTTGCCCTGTTCAAACATGTCGCGCACGCGAGACGCGCCGACACCAACGAACATTTCAACGAAATCCGAGCCCGAGATGGTAAAGAACGGCACATTCGCTTCACCGGCAATGGCACGCGCCAGCAGGGTTTTACCCGTGCCCGGCGGGCCGACCAGCAACACGCCTTTCGGAATCTTGCCGCCCAGCCGCTGGAATTTCTGCGGGTCGCGCAAGAAATCCACAATCTCCTGCAATTCCTGCTTGGCTTCCTCAATGCCGGCGACATCCTCGAACGTCACCCGGCCTTGCTTCTCGGTCAGCAGGCGGGCGCGGGATTTACCAAACCCCATGGCCCGGCCACCGCCCGATTGCATCTGGCGCATGATGTAAATCCAGAACCCGATCACCACGATCATCGGCGCCCAGGAAATCAAATAATGCAGGAACGGGTTAACCGCTTCGGTTTCCGGTTTCGCTTCGACATGGACCTTATTGGACACCAATTTATCGACCAGAGTCGGGTCGGATGGCGTATAGGTCTCGAATGTCCGGCCATCTTTCATGGTCCCGGTGACATCATGCCCACGGATCACAACACTATCCACCTGCCCGGAATTCACTTCCGAGAGGAATGTCGAATAAGCGACCTGCGTGGCGTCTGTCTTCGTGTCGTTGGGCTGAAAAATATTGAACAGCACCAAAAAGAACACCGCAATGATAGCCCACAAAGCGAGGTTACGCGTAAAATTACTCATCGAGCCCGTCCAGTTCTGCCCTATTGTGCTCCGAACGCGAAGCACTTGTTGGTATGATGGCACGCAATATCATGCGCTGCCAGTCTGATTATTCAGTCTGATTATTCAGTCCGATTATCCATTCCAAATATCACATGGGTCGCCGCACAGATATTCCTATCCCTTGCCATACTCAGGTTACGAAATGATGAGCTGCCAGGGGTGCGGGCGGCGCAAAGCTCAACCGCCAGGCCGGCTCCCCGATGTCCAGATGCGGCACCGCAATCACCGCGCCATCAACCCAAATCGCCGGCAAACCGCGTAGAATCTGCGCCCGCAGAGGCGATTTGCGCCGAAAATCCGCCGCCTGCGCGCCCAATGCCCCAATCTGCGCTCCAATAGCCCCACCGGCACCCGGCGCCGCCCGCACGCGGAATCGCCCATCCCACAGCGCGCCATCCCCCGCCGCCATCGGCGGCGCGCAGGCAGCCGGCTCGCGGCACAGAACCCACCCGGCGCGCTCGCGAATGATACAAACCCCAGCCAGACTCGCCGGGGCAAGCTGCCGCACCAGCCGGGCAATCTGCGCCCGCGGCGGCGGATAAACCGCCCCGCCGATCACCCGCACCAGCGCACTCAGCGCCCCGGCCGGCACCGCATCCGCGGCAAAGCGGGCAAATCCCTCCGGCCGGAGCGTGACATGCGCCGCCAGCCACCTTGCCGTCTCACGGTCGGAAGCCGCTTTTGCGTCAGACTCCTGCGCGGTCGCGGGCCGGCTCAAACCCTCGCCATGGCGCAACCGGGCGCGCTCATAGCGCAAATCTTGATTGCTCGGGTCCTCCACCCAGCCGACCCGCCGCGCCGTCAGAAACGCCCGCAAACTGGCCGGTCCCACGTTCAGCAGCGGACGGATCAGCAGCACATCGTCACGCGCCACCATGCGCGCCATACCCTGCAACCCCGAACGCCCGCGGGCGGCGCGCATCGCAATCGTCTCCGCCTGATCCCCCGCGTGATGCCCAAGCAGTACATGCCCAAGTCCCGCCGCGCGCGCCGCGTGGCTCAACGCCGCATAACGCGCCACCCGCGCACGCTCGGACAAAGCCGGCCCATGGGCCAGATCGCTCAGCGTGATGATCCGCGCGGGAATATTCTGCGCCGCCAGCCGTGCGGCGGTCAGGCTCGCCTCTTCGGCCGAGGACTCCCGCAGCCCATGATCAATGATCAGCGCCAGAATCCCACCGCCGCGCGGCCGCACCCAATCATCGGCCAAAAGGGCCAAAGCCATGCTGTCAGCCCCGCCGGACACGGCCACAGCCAGGCGCGGTCGGGGCGGCAAGCTGGCTGCGCGGGCCAGGGCTTGCGCAAATACGTCGCCGAGCAACTCCGCCTGGGCTGCCTCGGGCACCCCGGCCGTCAAGCGGTGGGTCTTGTCCTCAGGAGCAATGGGCGCGCAGCCGCGCATCGCTGATCCTGGACGCCATGGCCGCAGGCGGCGTCGGAAACTGGCTCTGCAATTGATCGAGCGTATCGCAGGCCGCGCGGTTTTGATGGATTGCCGCCAGGGAATTGGCGAGTCCGAGCAATGAGGCCGGCGCCTCAGCGCCCGTCCGATCCGCATTATACGAATCGTCATAGGCAATCGCCGCATCCTGGTTTCGGCCCTGGCCGGCCAGGGCCTGGGCGAGCACGAACTGCGCCTGAATACCCTGCGGCGAGGATTTGCCTTGTGCCAGAATAGCCTTGGAATCGGCTTCGGCCGTCGCGTAATCATGGCTCGCCAGCGCCTGCTTGGCCGCCCTGATCGACGCGACAGGCCGCATCGGCGCAGGGCTTGCGCTCTGGCTCCCGGCGTTCTGACCGCTCGAATCCGACTGACCTGCGGGCAGGGTGCCCAGAGTATCGCCGCTCGAACCGCCGCCATTGCCGTCCGGCTGAGCGCCGGGCGCCGCACCAGTGCCGTTCGCACTCATCCCGCCATGCTGCAACTGGAATTTCAGATCGCCGATTTCCTGTTCCATCTGGTCATGCTGGGTGGTCAGTTGATGCTCCAACGTATCAACCCGGCCCGATAGATCCTGCATTTGCGATTCGTCATGCTGCTGCTGGGTCAGCATATTGGCGATAATATCCCCCTGGCTGCCCGAGCTTGTGGCCGCAGGCGCGCTTTGCTGAGCATTGCCGAGCATCGAACCGCCATTGCCGCCGCCATTGGCCTGCATTTGCTGAATCTGCTGCTTCAATTCCAATATCTGATTTTCCAGCGCGATGCCCTCGCGGCTGTCGATCATCTGGCCGTAGGCGGTACCCAATGGCAGCACGGCGATAAACACGGCGAGGCTGAGCAAATGACGGCGCATATTGAAAACCTTGAAGCGGGATATTTGATTGTCGCTTCATCTACCCCCGCGCGGGGGGGCTTGAAAAGCCCGCAGCCGCGACCAGCCGGTTAAATGAAGCGGAGTTAAATAAAGCGGGGCAAAATAAAACCGGCGCGCCCATCATGCGATGGACGCGCCGGTCATTCAGGCAAAGCCGCCCGTGGGAGCGACTTTCAAGACCAGATTAGTGGCAGGTCTGCGGGTTGAAGCCCTGAACCGAAGTGATCGCATTACGGTTCTGCGCATAGGCTTCCGGCGTGTTGCCCGGATCAACAGGGCAGGACTTGCCATAGGACGTGGTCTGGATCCGGCTCGCGGCAACACCCTGGGCGACCAGATAGTCGCGCGCAGCGTTCGCACGGCGCTTGCCGAGTGCCAAGTTATAGGTCTCGGTGCCGCGCTCGTCGGCGTTGCCGGCAACCAGAACGTCAACATTCGGGTATTTGGCCAGCCAGGCGGCCTGCTTGCTCAGGGTCGCCGTGGCGTCGCTGCTCAGCGCCTTTTTGTTGAACGCGAAGAACACGCGATCGCCAACATTGGCAACCAGATCCTGCTCGCTGCCGGGGGCCGCGCCAGTGTTGGTGGCCATGGCGCCGGAGCCGGAGGTGTTGGTGGTGGCAGTCGGGGTGCTGGAGCACGCCGCCAGCAGGGCGACGGCAGCGAGAGCGCCAAATGCTTTGAACTTCATGGTGTAATCGTCCCTGTGTTGGGGTGCAAACGGAATTAGACTTCGATCAGAGTTGGGTTTGGTAGGCTTCAGAAACAAGTCTCGAACACAAGTTCCGAAACCAATTCTTATGAACGCCGCTTAACGCGCCGCTCGCCGCCCGGTCAAGCGGTCAATCCATGCGAAACGGGCAGATGAGGCCGGATTTTTCGGGGCGCGATGAAAATTCCCGCTATTGCAGCAATTCAGCAACGCTCGCCGCGCTCTCTGGTTGTGTGTTCTTGTAATGTTCTGTTTACTTTTGCTTGCTATGAATGCGCTCAGAGGTCGTTCCCAAACCTCTTCTTTCCTCCCCTGTAAAGGCGCTGACGCCCGCGCCCAACTCAAGGCGGCGCTGCCCCACGCAGCGCCGCCCTTTTTGACCCGGGTTTCCGCCGCCCCTCGGTCGTTTCGGGTTAGACAAGCCAGAGCCGATATGCCACTCTTTCCCGGCAATTTTGGGGGGTCATCATGCGCCACACCATTACCGGTTCAACGATGCCGGTGCTGCAAATGCAGCTCGATCCGGGTGACAAAATCATTGCCGAACCAGGCGAATTCTCCTGGATGACCCCCAATATCCAGCTCCACACCACAACCATGACCGCCGGAGCCCGCGGCTTTCTTGGCATACTCGGCCGCGCGCTCTCCGGCGGCGGCCTGTTCATGACCGAGTATGAAGCAGCCGGCGGCCCAGGCATGGTCGCCTTCGCCGCCAAAGTCCCCGGTTCGATCCATCAGGTCGATATCCCGCCCGGCCATTCCTACATGATCCATAAACACGGCTTTCTCTGCGCGACCGAGGGCATCCAGCTCGGCATCGGCTTCCAGAAAGCCCTTGGCGCCGGCCTGTTCGGCGGCAACGGGTTCATTTTGCAAAAACTCACCGGGGCAGGGACCGCCTTTGTCGAACTTGGCGGCGAATGCGTCATCTATGATCTGCGCCCGGGCGACTCGCTGCTGGTCCATCCGGGGCATATCGGGATGTTCCAAGACACTGTGGGCTTCGACATGACCTTCATGCGCGGCATCCGCAACGCCATTTTCGGCGGCGATGGCCTGTTCATCGCCCGCCTCACCGGCCCCGGCAAAGTGTTCCTGCAAAGCATGACGGTCCCAGGCCTCGCCCACGCCCTCTCACCCTATCTGGGCGCCCAGGAAGCCGGTCAGGCCGCTACCGGCACCACCGCCGGAATGGTCGCCGGCGGCTTTCTGAACGACATATTCGGCCGGAACTGAACGCCGCCCGCCTTGACATTTGGTCTGCCGGATTGTCTGCCCCGTCTGCATGAACCATGACCTGTCGAACCTGACCCAGGATGCGCTGCGGCGCATCGCCCAAACCGCCGATCTGCGCGCCCTCGATGACATCCGTGTCGCCATCCTCGGCAAATCCGGCACGCTGACCGGCATCCTCAAATCCTTGGGCGCGCTCGACCCCGATGCCAGGCGGGCCCTTGGTGCTGCGGTCAACGAGGCCAAAACCAGCCTCACCCAGGCGCTCGATGACAAGCGCGCCGCCCTGCAGGCCGCCGCGCTGGATGCCAAATTGGCGCAAGAACGCATCGATATCTCGCTGCCCGCCCGCCCCGATGCCCAAGGCTCCATCCACCCGATCAGCCGCACCATCGAAGAACTCACGGCCATTTTCGGCGCCATGGGCTTCACCGTGAAGGAAGGCCCCGATATCGAGGATGATTGGTATAATTTCAGCGCGCTGAATATCCCGAGCCACCATCCGGCGCGCGCCATGATGGATACGTTCTACATATCCAGCACAAGCAATGTCCCCCCCGTGCTGCGCACCCAAACCTCGCCCATGCAAATCCGCACCATGCTCGCCGAACCCCCGCCGATCCGCATCATCGTGCCCGGCCGCACCTACCGCGCCGATCACGACGCGACGCACTCCCCGATGTTCCATCAATGCGAAGGCCTGGTCATCGATCGCGGCATCACGCTGGGCCATCTGAAAGGCTGCCTGAGCGATTTTCTGCGCGTCTATTTCGATAATCCCAGCCTGCCCGTGCGCTTCCGCGCGAGCTATTTCCCCTTCACCGAACCCTCGATGGAGGTCGATATCGGCTGGAGCCGAAAAACCGGTGAAATCGGCAAAGGGGATGACTGGCTCGAAATATTGGGCTCCGGCATGGTTCATCCCCGCGTGCTCGCCAATTGCGGCATCGATCCGAGCATCTACCAGGGCTTCGCCTTCGGCATGGGCATCGAACGCATCACCATGCTCAAACACGGCATCAATGATCTGCGTTTATTCTACGAAAGCGATTTGCGCTGGCTGCGCCATTACGGATTCTCCCCGCTCGCACCCGCCAATTTCCACGAGGGACTTTGATCCATGAAATTCTCCCTCTCCTGGCTGCGCACGCATCTGGACACCACAGCCACGTTAGATCAAATAACCGACACCCTGACCATGATCGGCCTCGAAGTCGAAGCCGTGGAAAATCAGGCGGACGCACTCGCGCCCTTCAAAATCGCCCACATCATCGAAGCAACAGCGCACCCCAATGCCGACCGTCTGCGCGTCTGCCGGGTCGATACCGGTGCCGGTGAGGTCAGCGTCGTCTGCGGCGCACCCAATGCGCGCACCGGCATGAAGGCCGTTTTCGCCCCGCCCGGCGCCTTCATCCCGGGCAGCAATATCACGCTCAAAATCGGCGAAATTCGCGGCATCCAAAGTGCCGGCATGTTGCTCTCCGCGCGCGAAATGGGCCTCGGTGACGAGCATGACGGCATTGTCGATCTCCCCGCCGACGCACCCATCGGCCTTGCTTACGGCGATTACGCCGGGCTGAACGACCCGATCATCGAAGTGGGCCTCACACCCAACCGGGGCGATGCGTTTGCCGTCCGCGGCATCGCGCGCGATCTGGCCGCGGCCGGCCTCGGCACTCTGCGCCCCTTCACCCCCGCGCCGATCGCAGGGCAGGGGGCCAGCGCCATCGTCTGGCAGAATGATTTTCCCGCCGCCTGCCCCTGGATCCTCGGGCGCACCGTGCGCGGTGTCGCCAACGGCCCAAGCCCCGACTGGCTGCAAAAACGCCTGCTCTCGATCGGCCTTCGACCCATCAACATACTCGCCGACATCACCAATTTTTTCACCATCGATCTCGGCCGGCCCTTGCACGTCTTCGATGCCGATAAAGTCGCGGGCTCCCTCCTGCGCCTGCGCCACGGCGAGGGGGAGACATTCCGCGGCCTGCACGGCAAAGATGTCACCGCATCCGCCGAAGATTGCGTCATCGCCGATGCAAACGGCGCGCAATCGCTCGCCGGCATCGTCGGCGGCGAAGCCACAAGCTGCGACGAGACCACAACCAATGTCTTCATCGAATGCGCCCTCTTCGACCCGGTGCGCATCGCTCTGTCCGGCCAGCGACACGCCATCCATTCCGACGCGCGCCAGCGCTTCGAACGCGGGATCGACCCCGCTTTGCTGCCCGCCGCCCTCGATGCCGCCACCGCCATGATCATCGATTTATGCGGCGGCACCGCGAGCCAAACCACCGAGGCCGGCGCCGAACCCGCCTGGCAACGCACCGCCACCATGCGCCTTGATCAATTATCAGCCTTCGGCGGCGTCGACATCGAACCCGCCACCGCCATCGACCGCCTCACACGCCTCGGCTTCACCCAAGCCGCGCAAACCGAGCACAGCATCACCGTCAATGTCCCATCCTGGCGCAATGACGTCGCCGCCCCCTTCAGCCTCGATCAATATCCCGACCTCGACCCCGCCCGCGCCACCCAGGCCGCCCAAGCCGCCGCCATCATCGAACCCGAGCGCGACCTGATCGAGGAAATCCTCCGTCTCGGCGGCATGGACGCCATCCCGGCAGTCTCCCTGCCGGTGAACCATCTCATCCCCGCCGTCAGCCTCACCGCCAAACAAGCCCGCATCGCCCTGGCCCGTCGCACACTCGCCGCCCGCGGCCTCGCCGAATGCGTCACCTTCAGCTTTCTCGATACCGCCACCGCCACCCTCTTCGCCGCCACGCCCGAAAGCCCGCGAGTCGCCAACCCGATCGCCGCCGATCTCGATCACATGCGCCCCACATCCATCGCCACACTGGCCCTCATCGCCGGCCGCAACATCGCCCGCGGCCTGCCCGACATCGCCGTCTTCGAAATCGGGCCGAGCTGGCCCAATGCCGCCCAAAGCCTCACCGCCGCCGGTCTGCGCGCCGGCAGCACCCCGCTCTCCTGGCTCGCCCCCGCCCGCGTAACCGACGCTCTGGACGCCAAAGCCGACGCGCTGGCCACCCTGGCCGCCCTCGGCGTGCCGCTCGAAGCCCTATCCTTCACGCCCGACGCACCCGCCTACTACCATCCCGGCCAATCCGGCCTGATCCGCCAAGGACCCAAAACCATCCTCGCCAGCTTCGGCACCCTGCATCCCCGAATCACCACCGCACTCGACCTGCCGGCCGAAACCATCGCCTTCGAAATCAATCTCGATGCCGTCGCCGAACCCAAACGCCGCCGCAAATCAGCCCCCGACCTGCCCAGCCTGCAACCGCTGCGCCGCGATTTCGCCTTCCTGGTCGACGCCGCAACCCCAGCCGAAACCCTGCTCCGCGCCGCCCGCGGCGCCGAACGCCAACTCATCACCAACGTCACCCTGTTCGACCGCTACGAAGGCGATAAAATCCCCGCCGGCCAAACCTCCCTCGCCATCGCCGTCACCCTGCAACCGCGCGAAAAAACCCTCACCGACCCCGAAATCGAAGCGATCAGCCAAAAAATCATCGCCGCCATCACCAAAGCCACCAACGGCACCCTCCGCCGCTGACCCCATCCGGGCCGTCTGTATGATCGTGCAAATGGAAGTAAGGCCAAGGGGCTCCCTTGGAACCCCGCCAGCGGATAATCCCCTGGACCCTGGTACGGCTCTCATCAAAAAAGGGGCCCAGCATCCTGTTTGAAACAGTGTGCTGAGCCCCTTTTTTAATGAGAGCCAAATCAATGGTTTCCAAAGGCTAGCGCCTTTGGTGGAGGTCCAGGAGGCAAAGCCTCCTGGCCTTACACCCCCTTAAGCAGGGCCATAGAGGCGGCCCCGGATGGGATCAGGCTTCGGCTGGTTCGTCGGCGGTGGCCGCGATGGGGCCGCTATCGAGGCCTTTGGCGCTGACATCACGATCGACGAGTTCGATCACGGCCATGGGGGCCGCGTCACCGTAGCGCATGCCGGCTTTCAGCACGCGCGTATAGCCGCCTTGGCGGGTTTTGTAGCGTGTCGAGAGTGTATCGAAGAGCTTGCCGACGATGGTTTCATCGCGCAGCAGCGCGTGGGCCTGGCGGCGGGCGTGCAGTCCGCCGCGCTTGCCGAGCGTGATGAGCTTTTCCGCGACCGGGCGGAGTTCCTTGGCTTTCGGCACGGTGGTGGTGATTTGTTCGTGCTTGAGCAGGGCGACGGCCATATTCCGGAACATCGCCGCGCGATGCGACGAGGTCACCCCGAGTTTCCGGCCAGACATATTGTGACGCATTAGAGTGTTTCCTTAAAAGGGCTGGTCGGAGCGTTTGACCAGTTCCTCGATATTCTCGGGGGGCCAGTCGGGAACGGTCATGCCGAGGGACAGGCCCATGGCGGTGAGGACTTCCTTGATTTCGTTCAGCGATTTGCGACCGAAATTCGGGGTGCGGAGCATTTCCTGTTCGGATTTCTGCACCAGATCGCCGATATAGACGATGTTGTCGTTCTTCAGGCAGTTCGCACTGCGCACCGAGAGTTCGAGTTCATCGACTTTGCGCAGCAGGTTCGCATTGAACGGCAGCTCGATCCGCGGCTCTTCCGAGCGCAGCCGTTGCGGTTCTTCGAAATTCACGAACATGCCGAGCTGGTCTTGCAGGATGCGCGCGGCGAGGGCGACGGAATCTTCCGGTGTCACCGCGCCATTGGTCTCGATTTGCAAAATCAACCGGTCATAATCGGTCACCTGCCCGACGCGGGTGGGTTCCACCCGGTAGGACACCCGGCGCACCGGCGAATAGATCGCATCGACCGGGATCAGCCCGATCGGCGCATCTTCCGGCCGATTGGCCGAGGCCTGAACATAACCGCGACCGAGATCGACAGTAAATTCCATGCCCAGCTTGGCGCCGTCATCGAGGGTGCACAGAACCAAATCCGGGTTCATGATTTCCACATCGGCACCGGCCTGGATCTGCCCGGCTTTGACTTCGCCGGGTCCAACCGCGGTCAGCACCATGCGCTTGGTGCCTTCGCCATGCATGCGCACGGCGAGTTGCTTGATGTTCAGCACGATGTCGGTGACGTCTTCGCGCACGCCGGCGATCGAGCTGAATTCATGCAGCACGCCATCGATGCGCACGGACGTCACAGCCGCACCCTGCAACGACGAGAGCAGGATTCGGCGGATGGCGTTGCCCAATGTCACGCCAAAGCCGCGTTCCAGCGGTTCGGCGATGATCGTGGCGATCCGTGCGGCGTCGGCACCGGGCTCGACATCGAGTTTTTCCGGCTTGCGCAGAGACTGCCAGTTTCTCTGCATCGCTAAATGTGTGTCTTTAAGCATCTTCTACCTCTTCAGAGGCCCGCGCGAACGCGGGGCTCCCAAACCTCAGTTCGGATCAGACGCGGCGGCGCTTGCGGGGGCGGCATCCGTTATGCGGGATCGGCGTCAGATCGCGAATCGCCGAAATCTGAAAACCCACCGTCTGCAAAGCGCGCAGCGCGCTCTCGCGGCCCGAACCGGGGCCGCTGACTTCGATCTCCAGCGTCTCCATGCCGTGTTCGCGGGCTTTCTTGCCGGCATCTTCGGCAGCAACCTGGGCCGCATACGGGGTGGATTTGCGGCTGCCCTTGAAACCCTGGCTGCCGGCCGACGACCAGGCAATCGTATTGCCCTGCGCGTCGGTGATGGTGACCATGGTGTTATTGAAGCTCGCCAGAACATGCGCCACGCCGGCGGAGATGTTCTTGCGCTCTTTTTTACGCGGGCGAGTCGTAGCTTGTTTAGCCATGTTACGAAGTCCTGACAGTTAAGGGGCGAGCAACAGCAAGGCTGCAGAAAAAAATTACTTGGTAACCTTTTTCTTGCCGGCGATTGCGACTGCTTTGCCTTTACGGGTGCGGGCATTGGTGTGGGTGCGCTGGCCGCGAACCGGCAGGCCTTTGCGATGGCGCAGGCCGCGATAGCAACCCAAATCCATCAACCGCTTGATATTCATCGCGTTTTCCCGGCGCAAATCGCCTTCGACGCGGAATTCACGGTCAATATGCTCACGCAGGCGCAAAATTTCGTCTTCCGACAACTGATTCACCCGCCGATCGTCGGGGATGGCAAGTGTCGTGCAGATTTCACGCGCTTTGGTCGCGCCGATGCCATAGATATAGCGCAGGCTGATCAGCACGCGCTTATTGGTTGGTATATTTACGCCAGCAATACGCGCCACGGACGAAATCTCCTGATCATCCGGGGCCTGATCGGCCACCGGATCGGTTGGGCAAATGTCGGAACAAATGACGGCGCCCCATTCGGAAGCGCCGCTGTGAGCGCTGATATACAGCCGCTCACGGATGAGTCAATCAAAGTCGATCAATTTTTCGTGATCGACCCCGCTCCAGCCTGGCATTTCACCTGCCCGGACGGCCCGTCTCAGGCTTTATTGTCATTTGCCTTGGGTTCGGCCGCCGGCGTCAAAACGCTGGTGATCGTGCTGCGCAGCACCGTCACCCGCACATTCGGCGCCAGATCGACCTCGATCTCGGTGGCACCGTCAGGGGCTTTTTGCACCGTGCCGATGATCCCGCCGCCGGTGACAACCCGGTCCCCGCGTTTGATCGCGGCAAGCCGGGCGCGCAGCGCCTTCTGCGCCGTTTGCTGGGGCCGCAGCAGCACAAAATAGAACACCACGAAAATCAGCGCGATCGGCGCGAACTGAATAATCGTGCTGAGGCCGCCCGATGGCGCAGCACCGGCGGCTTGGGCGTAAGCGGAAGAAATGAGCATGTGGGGTCCTGCTTGTAGGGAGAGGCGGCGGACCATAGTTTGCCCCCTCTCAACGTCAAGCCGGAGTTTTTTATCCCGTGAGTTTATCTTCCCCACCCGCAGGTGAGTCCGAAGCCGGCCCGCTCCTCGATCTCTTGGCGCGAATCGCCGCCGCCGTGGAACGAATCGCCCCGCCACCGGCCGCCCCCATCTCGCTCACGGCAGCCGATGCCTTCGTCTGGCATCCCGCCCCCGCGCGCCTCGCCCCCGTGCCCGACATCGCCCGCGTGCCGATGGCGCTGCTCCAGGGCGTCGAGCGCCAGCGCACAATATTATCAGAGAACACACTGCGCTTCGCCGCCGGCCTGCCGGCCAACAACGCCATGCTCTGGGGCGCGCGCGGCATGGGCAAATCCTCTCTGGTCAAGGCCGTCCACCAGGCCGCCAACGAGGCCTATCCGGGCAGCCTCGCCCTCATCGAAATCCACCGCGAGGATATCTCCACCCTGCCGGCCCTGCTCAACATGCTGCGCGGTGCTGCGCGGCGCTGCTTGATCCTGTGCGACGATCTGAGCTTCGAGCGCGAAGACGCCGATTATAAGGCGCTCAAATCCGTCCTCGATGGCGGAATCGAGGGCCGCCCCGAGAGCGTTCTCTTCTACGCCACCTCGAACCGGCGCCATCTGATGCCGCGCGACATGAGCGAAAACGAGCGCAACGCCATCAACCCGAACGAGGCAACCGAGGAGAAAGTCTCATTGTCCGACCGCTTCGGCCTCTGGCTCGGCTTTTACGGCGCCGACCAGGATGCCTATTTCGCCATGGTCGACGGCTATGCCGATTTTTTCACCCTCCCGATCTCCCGCGCGGACTTGCATGCCCAGGCTGTGGAATGGTCAATGACGCGCGGCGCCCGCTCAGGCCGTGTCGCCTGGCAATTCATTCAGGACCTGCGCGGCCGGCTCGGTGAGCAAACCAGGCTGGACGATAAAAAAAGACATGTTGCATCGGATTAATCGCGCTTGACGCCACAAGATTTCACCACCGGCCAGCCTTGCGCAACCAACCATAATTCAGCCCTCAGCCGCGCGCTTGGCGCATGCACAACGGCACAGGCTTTGCTTTCCTTCATGCTTGACTCTCTTGCAGCAGACCGGCTTACACCGAACTGATCGACCTCCCGACTGACTTGAATATGCAATAGAACACTGAATAGGGATTTCATTGATGACGGCGATGACCATGGGCGGCCTGCCGCCCTGGAAACCTGAGGAGATGGGCCTGCCGCGCGCCACCGCGGCGACACTCGTGATCATCGCGGTGACGGGCGCGCTGATGTATGGCGCCATTCAGGTATTTCCCCAGGCGCCGCCTAAGCCGCCTTTGAATGTCACGGAAGTCAAAATGGTGACATTGGCGCAGCCCAAACCGCCGCCACCGCCGCCGCCGCCGCCGAAAGTCGTGCCGCCGAAATTGGAACCGATCCCGATTCCCAAGCCGCCGCCGATTCCAAGCCGCATCGTGGTCCCCACCAAGCCGCCGCCAAAGCCGGTCATTCATCGCGTGGTGCCCAAGCCGCCGCCGCCGGTCGTCCAGGCGCCCGTGGTCAACACCCCGCCGCCGCCGCCGCAACCGGCCGTGCAGAATACGTCAGGTATCCCCGCCTACGCGGCCGGCATGCATGACATGATCGAGAATAACATCACCATCCCGCCCGCACTGGCGTCTCTGGGTCTGAGCGGCACTGCGACAATCCAGGCCAAAGTCGACCCGAACGGTCATGTCGAATGGGCGAAAGTGATCAAATCCAGCGGCAATCCGCTGATCGACAAAGCCGCCCTCGACGGCGTGCTCGGCCACCCCTACCGGCCCTTCACCTCGAACATGCCAACCATTCCCGCAATCATCACCGTCGCCATCGAAATCGACCCGAACGCCGGGTAAATCGACGCTGAACGCTAGAGCAAAATTCACCTAAATTGAACCAGAGGTTCTATTTAGGTGAATGAATTTGCTCGCCAAAATAGAGCTAGAGTGTTTTTCATCGGGTGAGAAACACTCTAGATCAATATTGGTTTAGATGGAGTAACTTTGCTCCAGCTGAACCAATAAAATTGACCGGCAAAATGAGCACAGAGGGTGTCGTTGTAAAACGATCACGCTCTAAGGCCTGCAAAAGCCCCGGTATGAGAATACCGGGGTTTTTTGTGCGCCCGCCGAAAGCCGATGAATCAAACCTGCCCTTCGTTTGAGCATCGCAGCCCTGCAAATGCTCGATCCGTTCTCATGGATGAATTGTTAGTTTTGATCGTAACACATGTTATTAATCTATACTGGGCGAACTCGCCGATCACGGATTCGTGACCACATTTCGGAATTGGTAATTAACTGTCTCGCAACCCCCTTATCTGACGAATTTTATCAATCGATCGCGAGGTCTGGCGACAGAAATCGATTTATCGATCTGACAAAGTATTGAATCTGCAGTAAAAATACTGTGATAAAATTGCAACATAACTGCCATGTCGAGCCTCTTGCCGCTTGGCACAGAACCCTGCGTCATGCAGAACCCGGAGGTCTGATGAGGGCCTAGCGACCATCACAGCCGTGCGCTGATGATTTCTGCGGGCTCGTTCATTAACAAATTTTACGCTCAATCACGGGCGTGCGGGAGAGAATGGATGCGTCGTTTGACAACTACGCGACAGAGATTGCTGCTTTTAACGGCATGTTCAGTCGCAAGTGGAATGGTTTTTTCGACCCGCGTCTGGGCGCAAACCGCGCCCGCAGTTGACGCCGGAGCCACCTCCGATACCTATGCGATCCATATCGCCAAGGTGAAAAAACTCTACAAAGAATTGCTGCTCAAGGAAAAGAACGTCACCGCCGCGGTGTCGGAAATTTCGCATGATCAGATCAAGGCCGAAGGCGTGCAGGGCTCCATCCAGAGCCTCCTCAAACAAACCCCGTCGGTCAACGAATACCAGCAGAATATCGGCCAGGGCGTGCCGGTTCTCACCGTGCGCGGCGTTCGCAACAGCCAATTGGCCCAGACGCTGGACGATATTCCCCTGCAGGATCTCCTCTCCGGCGGCCAGGGTTCGTTCCTCAACAACAATATCGGTTCACCCATCACGCTGGGTCAGATCTCCGGTTCCACCATCTATCCGGGCGTTGCCCCGCCGGATAAATCGGGCTTCGCGACCATCGGCGGCACCATCGCCTATCGCACCAAGCGCCCGACCTCGGATCCATATGTTGAAGTCTTCGGCGGCTACGGCTCGTTCAACACCAGCAATCTCGGCTTTGAACTGAACTCCGGCGATATCGGCACCCAGGGTCCGAACGCGCCGAAAGTGCTGTTGCGCTACAGCCACACTTATACCGACGGCTATATCGACTACACCAACGGTCGTTACGACGACATGTTGTTCGCCGCCGACAAGCCGTATGACGATGGCCTCTCCAAGCTCACCGCAACGGTGATCTATAACCGCGGCAATGCCTATCTCGAGACCTCGCCGTTGCCGGTACCGTTGACCCAGGCGAACAGCCAGACTTTCAACTTCCCGAAATCAACAACCTATAACCGGCAGGACGATACATATCTGACGGCGATTCTCGGCGTCGAACAATATATCAACCCAAGCCTGGTCGCGAGCGCGAAGGCGTTCTACATCCACACCGAAAGCGATCAGACCAACTTCATCAACCCGTCGATCAATCCGGGCGCCTACAACCCTGCCGAACCTTACGGTGTTGATGGTCAGGCGCTGGCCCAATTCTACAGCACGTCCAATTTCGGTCCAGGCAACACATTCTATAAGCCGGGTCTGTTCACCTATAATCCGGCTGCTGTTTTCGGCACGACCTATGCCGGTATCTCCTCCACCCAGACCAATAACCACACAACGACGGTGGGCTTCACACCGAAGCTGAACATCTTCCTGCCGCATAACAACATCACTTTTGGTGGTTTGTTTGCGAAGGAAACCAGTGCCGGTTCGCAATATCTCTACGGCTCCGACCCGATGCCCGAAATCCCGGGCTATAACTCCTTCGCCCTCGGTGGCGGCTCGCAGCGGACGATCTACACGGCGTTCCTCTCAGACCGTATCGATTTGATGAATAACAAGCTTCATATCGAACCGGGCGTCAGCATCACCGGCGTCTATAGCAGCAGCAAGGTGCCGCTGAGCTATTTCAATCCGTCCTATAAATTGTCGAATTTCGGGCGCGTTGCCGAACCTTATCTCGGTGTCAGCTATAATCTGCCTTACGACACCACGGTTTATGCAAGCTATGGCAAGGGTGCACGCTTTGCACCGGTGGCCGATTACTCGAAAGGCTCGGCCGGCAGCTCCACCGCCGCCCCGAACCCCGAAATCGTCCATGCCTACCAGCTCGGTCTGCGATATGACACGTCGCGGCTTTATCTGAATGCGGATGTTTACTACCAGAAAGTCACGAGCGCTTTCTCCTTCTACACCAACTACAACACCGGCCTGTCCTCCTACATCAATGTCGGTGTCGAGCAGTTCCGCGGCATCGAAGGCTCAGCGAAATATCGCCTGACCCCGGCGATCGAATTGTTCGGTAACGCCTCTTATAATCAGGCCAATTACCTCAATAGCTTCGCCGCCAGCGTGACACCGTTCCAGGGCCAGTTTGGCTATGCCTTCAAGGGCAACCCTGTCGCGTCCATTCCCGATTGGCTCGCCAATTTCGGGGCGACGTATAACAAGGGCCCCTATTCGTTGCGGGTGGCTGGTCAATATACCGGCCAGCAGACCACAACGTTCGATTACGCGCCGACCAATGCGGCCTACATCCCCGGCACCGCGCAGCCGGCTTCGGGCTTCCCCGGCATCCAATATGCTTTGACGACATCACCCGATACATCGTTCAAGCTGCCGGCGTTCCTGACCTTGAACGTGCTCGCTGAATATAAGGTCCCCGTTCACTTCGAGCGGATCAAGGAAGTGACTCTGTCGCTGGACGTCAAAAATCTGCTCGGTCTGAAATATTACGAGCATTTCTATAACGTCTTTCAGCAGATCGCAGGCCCATCGACCGGTGCAACGCCGTATCTCGCAACCTCGCCTTATGCCGCTGCATTTTATGGCCCGCCACGTTCGGTGTTCCTCAGCGTCTCCGCGAAGTTCTGATTCAACCGATCGGCTAGAGTGTTTTTCATCTGATG
>NCAP01000077.1 GCA_002255495.1 Rhodospirillales bacterium 20-60-12
GTTCGTCTCCCCTGAAGCCTACCCTGATTATGCCAACCCCGATCTGCTCGATGGCATCCCGCTCTCCGCGCATACCGTTCTCGATGTCGGGTGCAGTGCTGGCGCGTTGGGCCTCGCCTATTTGCGCCGCAACCCGCGGGCTCGCTATCTGGGCATCGACAGCGATCCGGTTTCGGTCGAACGCGCTCGCCCGCGGCTTAGCGACGTGGCGTGTGTCGATGTCGAGGAAACACCTCTACCGTTCGCAATACCGGAGGGAATCGACTGCCTGATTTATGGCGATGTGCTGGAACATTTACGCAACCCGTGGGCGCTGCTCGCTCGTCATGCGGCGGCGCTGAACCCGGATGGCACCGTTCTGGTGTGCATGCCCAATGTCGAGCATTGGAGCTTCACCCATCGCCTGCTCACCGGTCACTTCGATTATGAGCCGCAAGGCTTGCTGGACCGCACCCATTTGCGCTGGTTCACCCCACGCATGATGGGCAGGGCTCTGGAGCGCGCCGGACTTTACCCCACTGATGTCCGCCCGCGCGCCATCGATCAGGCCAATGCCCAGCGTTTCGTGGCGGCGATGGAACCGGCCTTGCGCAATATGGGCATCGCGCCCGATGAATATCTCAATCGCGCCGGCCCGCTGCAATTCGTCTGGCGCGCCCGCAAATCCATCCCCAGCCGAATCGTCGTCAACGCCACCATGCTCGCGCCGGTCGGCGGTGTCAGCGATGTCCGGGTGATTGAGCCGATGCGGGCACTTTCCACCGATTGTTCGGTCGTCGGGTCGATCATGCCTGAGCATGACCTCAACCCACCACTTGGCGACGCACCGCGGATCGCTGTGCTGCACCGGCCGCTATTAATCGGCCAGGCCGGCTTGGCCCGGCTGCGCACGCTGCGCGAGAAGGGCTATGTGATTGTTACCGAGTTCGATGATCACCCGATTTTTTTGGAAAATCAGGGCATCAACACCGACACTCTGCTCACATTCCGCGCCGCGCACGCCATTCAAACGAGCACCGAATCGCTCGCCGCCGTTCTGAGCGCGTATAACTCTGAAATTGCCGTATTCCCCAATGCGGTCCTGGATTTGCCGGAGCCGGTTAATTTCACCAATCCGAACAAACTGACATTGTTATTCGCCGCTCTGAACCGCGAAGATGATTGGGCACCCTATATCACCGTGCTGAACGAGGTTGCGCGCGCGGTCGGCGAGCGCTTGCAGTTCCGCGTTGTGCATGACCGGCGGTTTTACGAAGCGCTCGATACCGCCCACAAGGATTTTACCCCGACCTGCGATTACCCAACATATAAATCATTGCTCGCCAGTTCGGAAATTTGCTTCATGCCGCTCGCCGATAATCCGTTCAATCGGGCGAAATCCGATCTTAAATTTATTGAAGCCGCGGCATGTCGGGTCGCCTGCTTGGCGAGCCCGGTTGTCTATGAGGACAGCGTGACAGATGGTGAAACCGGCTTGATTTTCCGGACACCGGAGGCGCTGCGGGTTAATCTGCTGCGTCTGCTCGCCTACCCCGATTCGGCCCGTCGCCTGGCCGACGCGGCGCGCACCAAAATCGCCGCCGAACGGATGCTCGCTTATCAATTGGCCGGCCGGCTGGCTTGGTATCATTCACTCTGGGCACGACGCGCGGAGCTTGACGCTGCGTTATGCGCCCGGGTGCCGGAATTATGCGGCGATGCTTAAATGAGCTTGCACATCGACAGCACCCCGCATGACGAGGCGATCAGCGCAACCTGGCTGCCCGCAGAGACGCCGCTCAACGCCATGCATTGCCCTGCCTGCGGCAGTGCCCGACCAAAGCAGGCCGTGCTTGATTGCCATTACACGCCCCCCGGTTATGCGCCGAAAACCACCCGCCTGCTCGCCTGCGCTGATTGCCACGTGCTATTCTATGACGATCAGAACCCGCCGAGTTATGACGCCGAACGGGTGATGAGCTGGGGTTGGCACCAATTCCATATCCAGCAAGGTGCCGGCATTTGGTCGATCATTACGCCGATGGGACGAATCGCCAAGTCCGCCGGCGCACGGTTTCTCGAAGTTGGCTGCGGCTACGGCTTCGGCATCGATTTCGTGGCCCGGATGCGCGGCTGGGACGCTCGCGGCATTGACCCCTCGCCCCTGGCCGAATTGGGCGGCCGCGAGCTCGGCATTCCCGTGCGCCATGATTATTTCACCGAAGCCGACCTGAACGGCGAGCCGTTCGATATCGTAGCGGCCACGGAAGTTATTGAACACGTCCCCTCGCCGCGCGATTTCCTTTGGCTGCTCTGCCGCGCCTTGAAGCCTGACGGCATTTTGCTGATGACCACACCGGATGGCGATTGTATTACCCGTGCCACGCCAAGCGCCATTTTGGTTCCCTTGCTGGTGCCCGGGGCGCATCTCGTATTCCAGACTGAAATCAGTCTGCGCGCGATGCTCAACGAGTTCGGCTTTGCCCATGTCGTAATCGAGCGCGATTCAGGCTCACTAATCATTTACGCTTCCCGCATGGCTTTCACATTGATCGATGATGAGCCGGCGCTGCGGCGCGATTACCGATCCTATCTGCAATTGCGCAGCCACAGCGTACCCCCCGCCAGCGACTTGCAATTCGGCTTGGCCGGTCGCTCATTATTCGAGGCGACGAATGATGGTGATTTCGCCGTTGCTGCCGAAGGTTTTTCGATCGTCACGCAGGCCGCGCAAAGCCGCTTCGGGCTGGATCTGACAAACCTCACCGCACTGCCGCCTGATGCCATGACCATGACATTGGCGGCTTTGAAAGACACGATGCCCCTCAATCTGGGCACAATTCTCTTCGGCCATGCCATGGCATTGTTGGCCACCGGCACGCCACGCGCCACACTCGCGCCGCAGTTTGATCTTGCGGCCCACGCCGCCGATGCGCTCTCCGGCGCGTTGGGCCGCCTTGCATTGGCTGACGCCTTGACCGAAGAAATTGCCTGGACGGCACGCGCTGAATACGCGCTTTGCCTCGCCGAGATGGCATCGCCATCCTGTATTGCCGCCCTCACCAACCTGCCGGTGCGCGATGGCAGTGGCGCGCGCCGACGCGAAATGGCATGGCGCGGATTGATCGCCCTGGTCAATGAAGGTGCAAACGACCTCGCGCGGACACTCATACTGCACGAAAAACTAATCGACCCGGCTGCGGATTTGCCAAATTTGTTGGCCCGAAATGCAACGATTATCCTGGGTCAATTGGCGCTCGGCGCAGGCGGCAACCCCGCCGAGGCTCTCACTCATGCAGCATCGCTCGACGCGGCAAACCCCGATAACACCGAGATCATTGTTGGATTTCGCCTTGGCGCCTTTTCGCGACTGGTCAATCAGGGCGATTATGCGGCGGCAAAATCCGTTGCCCAGATTCACGACATTGGCAGCCTCGCTCTGCATCATCCCGGCCAGGATGCCGCCGATGCACGCCGGTCGCTTGCTGTTTTAGAACTGGCCGATGGCGATCCTGCACGCGTGCCCGCATTAATCGCAGAGCTCGGCTTGAATGCAGCCGACCGCCGCAAAATGTTGCTTGGCTCCTTTACCAGACTGGTCAATGCGTCACGTTTCGCCGAGGCCCAAGCTCTGGGTGAAAGCGAGGCTATTGAAGCCCTGATCAATGCTCACAGCGATGCCGTCGCTGCCGATGCAGCCTTGGCCTTCGCCGTACTCGACCTCTCTATAGGCGACCCCGCACGCGTGCCGGCACGCCTGGCCGGCGCCCATATCGATCCCGATCGCCGCACAATCCTGATTCTCGACGCTTTTACCCGGCTGGTTGCACAAGCACGCTACGCAGAAGCGCAGCATTTCACGCGCGCGCACGACATTGACAATATGGCGCGCGTCAACCTGCAAGCCGGCACCGATGCTTTGCTGTCGCTCGTTGTCCTTGACCTTACCGCCGGTGATCCGGCGATGGTGGCGGCACATCTCGCGGGTTTGGATGTCCCCCTCGCACAGCAAGATGAATTTCTGATCGATGCCTTCGCCCGTCTGGTCAATGCCGGGCGCCTCGATGACGCAAGCGCGTTGTCGGTCAACGAAGATATCCCGTCACGCGTAAACCGTAGCCAAGGCAAAACAAATACCGACGGTCTGATCGCGTTGGCATTGCTCGATTTGGCAAAGGGTGATCCGGCTGCGGTATTCACCCGTCTGGCGGCGGGCAAACTGTCGCAAACGCAAAGCGATCCGCTGAAACTCAGCGCTTTTGTCCAGCTTGTTAATCAGGCCCGTTACGATGAGGCGGCCCTCATTGCAACGCGCGAGGCGATAGAGAGCTGTGCTGTCCGTTTTGACAATGAAGCCGGCGATGATGCGCGGCTCGCTTTATGCCTGCTCGATCTGGCAAAAGGTGACCCGGCTTTGGTGCCCGCACGTGTCAGAATATTGCGCGCCGCAGGACGCATCCAACAAGACCGGCTCGATGCCCTTATGCTCGATGCCTTCGCCCGCCTGATCAATGAGGCACGCTATGATGATGCCGCTTCAGTGCAGATGAGCGATGACATCGAAACCATTGCCGCCCGCCATAGCGGTCCCGCAGCTGCCGATGCGCGGATCGGTCTATGCGTGCTCGATCTGAAAATCGGCGACCCGGCCGGCATAGCGGCTCGGCTTTCCGCCCTGCGCGCCGCGGGCATCGGTGCGGCACGATTGGACCCTCTAACGCTTGGCGCCTTTACCAAATTGGTCAATCAGTCGCGCTACGCCGAAGCACTGGCATGGCGTGATGCCGAGCACATCGCAACGCTCTCCCGCACGACGGAGGACGCGGAATCAGCCCGCGCGGCTTCGCTGTCACTGGCGGTGCTGGACCTCGCGGCCGGTGATCCGGCCGACGTGCCGGGCCGGCTGGCCGGCATCGCGCACATCCCGCAATCAGACGCCACACCCTTGATCCTGAGTGCGTTCACCACACTCGTTGGCCAGTCGCGCATAGCCCAAGCGCTTGCCTTCGAGGCGGCGCATCAGATCACCAGCCTGGCCGACATTGATCAGGGCCAGGCCGGGGATGACGCGGTGCTCGCATTATGCACGCTCGATCTCGCCAGCGGCAACGCCATCGCCGTGCCCGCGCGCTTGGCAAAACGTCCGCGCATCGAGCCGGCAAGCGCGGGCAAACTGCTCATTGCTGCTTTTGCCAGCCTGGTCAGCGCAGGTGACTACGAGCAGGCGCGCTCTTTGGCGCACACATCATCCATCGCCGAACGCGCACGCTCGATCGGCGGACAAACGGGCCACGATGCCGCTATCGCACTGGCCATGCTCGACTTAAACGCCGGCGATCCCGCTTTGGTGCCGACTCATTTGCAGCTTGTTCCGGGTCTTGACCCCGCGCAGGCCAGCGCCCTGATCCTGGGCGGTTTTAGCCGTCTGGTGAATGCCGGCCGGACCCGCGAAGCCGCTGAATATCGCGACCAGCACAATATCCCGCAGCGCGCCGTCGCTGACACGTCAATGACCGGCACGGATGCTCTGACCTGCCTTTATCTGTTGGCCTTGCAGCCTGGCGGGGACGCCGCCAGCCTTATCGGGGCCTTTGAACAGATTGCCGCGCGACAGACCGATCCGGCACAAACTCAAACGCTCGGGCTCACCGGCTTTGTCACCTTGGTCAATCAGGCCGCTTTCGAGGCGGCCCGGATTTTGCTCGATGAATTGGGATTGCCTGCTTCTGCCGATTTCGACCTGTCCGAACCCAACTGGCGTGATGGATTATTCGCGCTGGGCATGCTCAGCCTGCACGAACCAGAGAGCAAATTGCCGGCGGTTGTGGCGTTTAGCAGATTGCGCGGCTGGTATCGAACAAATTTGGCTGAATCCGAGCCTGCTCCAGGACTTTTCTGGTCCTGCCTGCGCGGCGAAGTGGTCGCGCTTGATGCGCTGGGCCGTGCGGCAGAAGCGACATCACTTATTAAAATCTACACCAAGCGGCATCCCGGCGCACCTGATGATCTGCTCAAGCGCGCCGGCGGGAGAAAAAAATGAACAAAGCGCGCATGCTCGAACTCTGGCGAGAGTGGAAAAGCAAAATTGTTTTCACCATTTCGCATATAGTCGGCAGGCTGCGCAGCCCGCACCAGACCATATCGGTCTGGCCGGACAAATCGGTTGATCTGGCCGAGCGGGTAGCCTTGTTCATGCATTTCGACGGGTTCGGCGCTGTACGGCCGCAGATATTCATCTATCTCAAGCAGCTCGCGGAAAATGGCAGGTCGGTGGTGTTTGTCACCAACAGTGAAAAACTGCTCCCTAACGCGGAGGCAAAACTGCGCGAGATCTGCTCGTGCATTATCATCCGCCGTAATATTGGTTACGATTTCGGTGCGTGGCGCGATGCCATCGACCAGCTTGCCTTGCCGCGCGCCAACACGCGTGAATTGATCATTTGCAATGACAGTGTGTTCGGCCCGATCCGCCGCCTTGACGATACGCTGGACCGGCTGGATTACGAGGAGGCCGATGTTTGGGGCATGACCGAGAGCTGGCAGCGCCGATATCATTTGCAGTCCTACTTCATCGCCTTCGGACCAGCCGCTTTGGCCAGCACGGCGTTTGGTAAATTTTGGCGCAATGTCCTGCCCGCCCCTGCGAAATCCTTCATCATCCATAAATATGAAATCGGACTAACTCAGGCCATGCTGCTCGGTGGTCTGCGCTGTTCTGCCTTGTGGTCCTACGAGATGTTGCTCAAGCAGGTCAATCAGGACGAGTTGAACCAGTTTCTCGCCCTGGAGACCAAGGATGCCGGCAAAACCGATCCGGTCATTTTGGTCCGCCGGCTGCACATACTGCGTATCCGCGATGCCATCGCCCGGCGCATGGCGCTCAATCCCACCAGCGATCTCTGGCGGCAATTGCTGCTCTCGGGCTACCCTTTCATCAAGCGCGAATTGCTGCGCGACAACCCGACCCGCGTCGAGGATGTAGGCGATTGGGCGGATATGCTGAAAACCACCTTGGAAGCCGATCCCGACCCGATCCGCGCAGAGCTTCGGCTGATGCTCAAAGGCGGCGCGCCTTAACGCCATGCGCCACTGGCCCGGCACCATCCGCATGATCCGGCGGGTTACTTTTGCCATACTCTGGACGCTTCTGGCCTGCCCGGTCCAGGCGGTGCTGCTGCGCCGCTCCGGCCGTGGCAAGGAACGTTTCGCGCTGATCTACTGGCGGGTCCTGGCCCGGCTGATCGGGTTGCGGATCACCCTGCACGGCACACCGGCGAGTGCGACCGCCCGGCCGGTTCTCTTCATCGGCAACCATTCATCCTGGCTCGATATCGTGGCACTCGGCGCCACCATGCCAGGCTGTTTCGTGGCCAAAGGGGCCATCGCCGGGTGGCCCGGCATCAGCATCATAGCGAGGCTCGGCCGCACGATATTCGTCAGTCGAGACCGCGCGGGCGTGCGCAGCGAGACCAACGAACTGACCCAACGCCTGGACGACGGCGATAATCTGATCCTTTTTCCAGAGGGCACGACCTCTGATGGAACACGGGTACTGCCCTTTAATTCAACCTTCCTGGCCATCGCCGCCGCACCCGCCCAGCCCACCATCCAGCCGATTACTGTGGTCTATGACCAACTCGACGGCCTGCCGGTACGGCGGCAGAATCGCCCTATTGTCGCCTGGTACGGCGATATGGACATGGTCAGTTCAATTCGGCGGATTTTACCGCATGATGTTCACGTCACCATCATCGCCAATGATATTGTCCAGGAAACCAACCGGAAAATCCTCGCCACCAAGCTGGAATCCCTGATTTCCACCCAGGCTGCCCGGGTGCGCCAGGGCCGCGACTGGACCGTTCGTTGAATCGTCATGGCAAAATGCTTGACAAGACACGCTGCCCATCTGCCATGATAAAATTCGTGAAAACCGGCTCCTTGGAGGGATCGCCACGATCTCACGCTTGACCTTTACAGGTTTGCCCGCGATGCATCCGCGCTTTGCAGCGGCAGGATCAGCGTAATGGACGAAATTTTGACTATTGGTTCATCAAAGGCAGCGCCCCGCAAGCTCCACGTCATCACCTGGGGCTGCCAGATGAACGCCTATGACAGCGCGCGCATGGAAGATGTGCTCGCCCCCTTGGGCTATGCACCGGTCGATGCGCCCGAGGGCGCGGACATGATCATTCTCAATACCTGCCATATCCGCGAACGGGCTGCGGAGAAATTATTCTCCAAACTCGGCAGGCTGCGGGAGATGAAGCAAGCGATGGATGGCCGCATGATGATCGTCGTGGCCGGCTGCGTGGCGCAAGCCGAAGGGGCGGAGATCATCCGCCGGGCGCCTTATGTCGATGTGGTGGTGGGGCCGCAAGCCTATCATCGCCTGCCCGAATTGATCGCCCAGGCGCATCGCAAGACGGGTGCGGCGATCGATACCGACTTCCCGGCCGAACCAAAATTCGATTTTCTGCCCAACCGCGTGGCACCGCAAGGCGTTGTATCCTACCTGACGATTCAGGAGGGCTGCGATAAATTCTGCTCGTTCTGTGTCGTGCCCTATACCCGCGGCGCCGAAGCGAGCCGGCCGGCCGCCTCGGTCATTGCCGAAGCAAGCCGCATGATCGCAGGCGGCGCCCGCGAGATCGCGCTGCTCGGGCAGAACGTGAATGCCTATCACGGCGATGGTCTGCGGTCAGGCGAAACCTGGGACCTGACCCGCCTGCTCCATGCGCTTGCTGAAATCCCTGGTGTGGAAAGGCTGCGCTACACCACCTCTCACCCGCGCGACATGACCGATGGGTTGATCGCAGCACATGGCGAAATTCCGCAATTGCTGCCGTTTTTGCATTTACCCGTGCAATCGGGCTCGGATCGCATATTGGCGGCGATGAACCGCAAGCATGATGTCGCTGACTTCCACCGGATCATCGACCGGTTGCGCGCTGTCCGCCCCGATATCGCGTTTTCCTCGGATTTCATTGTCGGCCATCCCGGCGAGAGCGACGCGGATTTTGCCGCCACTATGGCATTGGTGCGCCAGACTAATTTTGCGATGGCTTATAGTTTCACCTATTCGCCGCGCCCCGGCACCCCGGCCGCCGGTGCAGCCAACCAGGTGCCCAAAGCCACGATGGACGCGCGGTTGCAGGAACTCCAGGCGCTGCTCCGGCTGCAGCAGGATGAATTCAACAGCGCGCAAATCGGCCGGACCATGCCCGTACTTTTCACCAATCCCGGCCGCCATCCCGGGCAGATCATGGGCCGCTCACCCTATCTTCAGCCGGTCGTCGTCACCGGACCCGCTGATTTGATCGGCCGCGTGGAGACCGTGACAATCGACCTTGCCAACACCAACTCATTGCTCGGAACCCTGAAACAGGAGTGTGTCGCCGCTTGAACCAGATCATCGCCGAACCCGCCGCGCGTTCGCTTACCCTCACTTTCGCCGATAACAGCCTGCTTTCGCTGCTGCTCGGCGATCACGACCGCAACCTTGCCCGCATCGAGCAGCGCCTGGGCGTGAAGCTCGCCTGCCGTGGCAACCGCATCGCCATCTCGGGCCAGGCCAATAAGGTCGCCGCCGCCGAAGCTGCTCTCTCGTCGCTCTACCGGCGGCTGGAGCGCGGCGAACCAGTCGATGGCGGCGAGGTTGATGCTGCCGCCCGCATGGCCTCGCCCGATAGCGACCCCAGGCTGCCGCTGTCGGACTTGCCGGCAATTCGCACCCGCAAGGGTGCGGTCGGCCCGCGCAGCACCGGCCAGGCCGGGTATATGGATATTCTGGCGCGCCATGAGATGGTCTTCGCGGTCGGACCCGCCGGCACCGGCAAAACCTATCTTGCGGTCGCACAAGCGGTTGCCATGCTGGTCTCCGGCCGGGTTGATAAAATCATTCTCTCGCGCCCCGCGGTCGAAGCAGGCGAGCGGCTGGGATTTCTACCCGGCGACATGAAGGAAAAAGTCGACCCTTATTTGCGGCCGCTCTACGATGCGCTGCAGGACATGCTGCCCGGCGAGCAAATGACCAGGCGGATGGCGACCGGCGAAATTGAGATTGCACCGCTCGCTTTCATGCGCGGCCGCACGCTGGCTCATGCGTTCGTGATTCTGGATGAAGCGCAAAACACCACATCGGTGCAGATGAAAATGTTCCTCACCCGCATGGGCGAAGGCACACGGATGGTCATAACCGGCGACATGAGCCAGATCGATCTGCCGCCCGGCACACGTTCGGGCCTGGCCGACGCGCTCGATACGCTCGAAGGCGTGCAAGGCATCGGCGTGGCACGATTTGCAACCTCAGATATCGTGCGGCATCCGCTGGTCGCGCGCATTGTCGAAGCCTATGATCAGCGCATGGAAGCCGTGCGCGAACGCCACCAGAGCCGCATGCCGGACGACCGGGACCGCGATGGAACCCGGACCTAAAAGCCCCCGCGAACCGGGCTTTGCCGGTTCCGGGGGAGAGATCATCATTGCCGATCCGCGCTGGCACCGGCTGGTGCCCCACGCCCGCCGCATCATCGCCCGCGCGATGGCGCAATGCGGTTGCGCAGCCACGGTTATTCTGACCGACGATCTGACCATTAAGCGCTTGAACGCGCGCGATCGGGCCAAGAATAAACCAACCAATGTGCTGACCTATGAAATGCCCGCCGAGATCATGCTCGCCAGCGGCGTGATGGCACGTGAGGCGCGGATCGCGGGGAAATCAGTGGGTGATCATCTGGCCCATCTGGTCATTCACGGCGCGCTGCATCTGGCGGGGCATGAGCATGAGCATGTCGGTGATGCCAAGCGCATGGAGCGCACCGAAACCCGCTTGCTCGCCCGTTTGCATGTGGCCAACCCTTGGAGACAAAAGTGAATACCCGATTATCCCGGCTCCTGCAGCGCTTTCGACCGGAGCCGAGCCTGCGCGAACAAATCGGCGAACTGGTCCAGGAGGCCGATGACACGAGCGAGCCCGGCGAGCGCCTGCCCGAGCTTGACCGGCAGGAACGCGTCTTGATCGCCAATGTGCTACATCTGCGCGCGTTGACCGCCGATGATGTGATGGTGCCGCGCGCCGACATCATTGCCATGCGCGTCGATGTGACGCTGGACCAAGCGATTGACCAGATCCGCCGCGAAGGCCATTCGCGCCTGCCGGTGTTCCGCGATAATCTCGATGACATTCTGGGCATGGTGCATATCAAGGACGTGTTCGCCTTTGCCGGCCCGCGCGACAAATTCGCCCTCGAATCGGTTCTGCGCAAGCCGCTGATGGTAGCACCGCAAATCCCAGTGCTCGATTTGCTTTTGCAAATGCGCCAGACACATATTCATCTAGCACTGGTGGTGGATGAATATGGCGGCATCGACGGACTGGTGACGTTCGAGGATTTGGTGGAGACAATCGTCGGCGATATTTCCGACGAGCATGACGAAATCGAAGGGCCGATGCTCATCGAACGAACCGATGGCAGTGTCGATATCAATGCGCGTCTGCCGGTCGAGGATTTCGAAGCGAAATTCGGGCCGATCCTCTCGGAGGATGAGCGTGACACCGATGTTGATACGGTGGGCGGGCTGGTATTCACCCTCGCCGGCCGCGTGCCCACCAAAGGCGAGATTCTGCTGCATCCCTCGGGGATCGAATTCGTGGTGCTCGATGCCGACGCACGGCGTATTCGCCGCTTGCGGGCAAGGCGGGTGGATGGTCTTGATCCGGCGATTTGAGGCATGAGAGCAGCTTCACGGATCGGTCACATGCACCGGCGCATTCCTTTGATATTCAGGCGCAAACAATGCAACGGAGTGCCATGAAACCGATCATTTTATGCCTTGCCGCATGCCTGCTCGGCAGCGTCGCCGCGCATGCCTCGGACCTGGCACACCAGGACTTCACGCCGAGCGGCCAGGCGATCACGCCGCTGGCCGCGGCCGGCGCGCAATTCAGCGCGCTGAACCCGCATTTGCCGACATTGCCCTTATTTACCGCGGGCCAAGCCGTGAGCACCGCCGTGAGCCCCGATGGCAAGCAATTGCTGATCTTGACCAGCGGTTTCAATCAGATCAACGGCGCCGATGGCAACCCAATCGCGGCTGACTCGAACGAATATATTTTCGTCTATGATATCTCCGAACGGCACCCGGTACAAACGCAGGTACTGGAGATTCCCAACAGCTTTTTGGGCCTCGCTTTTGCGCCCGACGGGCAGCATTTTTATGCCTCTGGCGGTGTCGACGACAATGTTCATGTTTTTGCGAAATCCGACGGCGTTTGGGCCGAGCATGGCTCCGCCATTGCTCTGGGCCATAATGCGGCAATTCACCCGCCGGTCGATAAAGGCGGGCTTGGTATTGCCACCCGGCCGCTGGCCGCCAATCTTGCCGTCAGTGCCGACGGCAAATCACTGGTCGTGGCAAATTTTGAAAATGACAGCGTATCGGTCGTCAATTTAGCGACCAGAGCGGTGCAGGACATCCCGCTGCGTCCTGGCGTGATCGATCCGGCACAAAGCGGTGTGCCCGGCGGCGAGTATCCCTTTGCCGTGGCGATTAAAGGCAATGACACCGCCTATATATCCAGTGAACGCGACCGCGAGATCGACGTCGTGACACTTGGTGCGACACCGCATGTCAGCGCGCGCATCAAGGTCTCGGGCAATCCAAATAAATTGATCCTGAATAAATCAGGATCGATGCTATATGTTGCCTGTGACAACGAGGCCAATATCGCCTTGATCGATACGGCTCGTAATCAATTATTATCGACGGTGAACGTAACAGCGCCGGTCGGGTTAATGACGGGTACTGCCTATGTTCATGGCACAGCCCCCGATGCGCTGGCGCTCTCGCCCGATGAGAAGACGCTGTATGTGACCGATGGCGGCATGAATGCGCTTGCCGTGATTTTGCTGAGTGGCGCGACCCCGACGGTCGAGGGGCTGATCCCAACCGGCTATTACCCGAATGCGGTGAGCGTCGGCGACCACGGCAAAATGCTTTATGTCGTCAATGGCAAAAGCATCCCCGGCCCGAATCCCGGCAATTGTCTTTCATTGTCTGGCAACAAGGCCCATCAGAATGCCTGCTACGCCAATAATAATTACATATTACAGCTCTCCAAAGCGGGTTTTCTCAGCCTTCCAGTGCCGAGCAGCACGCAGCTCGCCACGCTTACCCGTGACGTCGCGGCCAATGATTACCTGACCAGCAAAGCCAGTGCCCGCGATGATCAAATGATGGCGTTTCTGCACGCCCATATCAAACATATCATTTACATCGTTCGCGAAAATCGCACTTATGACCAACTGCTCGGTGATCTTGGCACCGGCGATGGTGATCCGTCTCTGGCGGAGTTCGGCCAGGACATCACACCCAATGCGCATGCATTGGCCAGCAACTTTGTCGATCTCGATCGGTTTTTCGATCCTGGCGAAGTCAGCGGTAATGGCTGGCAATGGAGCACGTCCGCACGCGAATCTGACATTGGGGTGAAGACCATTCCGCTCAATTATGCCGATCGCGGCGCCAGCTATGACTGGGAAGGGGGCAATCGAAATGTGCCGGTCGGATTGGCCACCACAGCTGAGCGCGTGGCCGAGGATCCGCTTTATTCCAAAAACCAACCAAACCTTCTCCCCGGCACCGCCAATGTCGCGGCACCCGATGGACCGCAGGGCCAGATTGAGCGCGGCTATATTTGGGATGCGGCTCTGCGCGCGGGATTAACCGTGCGCAATTACGGCTTTTTCGTCGATCTGACCCGCTATCATCTGCCGGTTTCCAAAGGCGGTATTGCCGATGTAACCGATCCTGCCAGTACCCACCTACAGGTCGCCTATGAATTAAATCCGACATTGGCGCCGTTCACCGATATCTATTTTCGCGGCTTCGACAATAATTTTCCCGATCTGTTCCGCGAAGCGGAGTGGCAGCGTGAGTTCGACCATTATGTCGCGACCAAATCTCTCCCCTCGCTCGAATTCGTCCGTCTGATGCATGACCATCTGGGCAATTTCGGCACCGCCATATTGGGCATCAACACGCCAGCCCGCGAAGTGGCCGATAATGATTACGCTGTGGGCAAACTGATCGAGGCCGTAGCGCATTCGCCTTATGCCGATTCGACGTTGATATTTGTTGTTGAAGATGACGCGCAAGACGGACCAGACCATGTCGATGCGCATCGCTCGATCGCCTTTATCGCCGGCCCTTATGTCCGCCATCATGCGGTGGTTTCCACACGCTATTCCACGGTCAATATGATCCGCACGATCGAGGATATACTTGGGTTCGGGCCGATGACCCTCAACGATGCCTATCAACCGCCGATGACCGACATATTCGATCCTGCCCAGGCAAACTGGACCTTCACCGCAACCGAGCCCGCACCACTGACCGCCACCCAATTGCCCCAAGCGACACACGCCGCTCTGACACCCGCTTGGCATGATACGCATAACGCCCAATGGTGGGCGAGGGCGACGCCGCATTATGATTGGGATGTCGAGGATCATATTCCGACTGCTCAATTCAATCGTATTCTGTGGAGCGGCATGAACATGAAGTGGCCTTATCCTGGAGGTTAGGGCGCAACCGGACACCCAGGCGCGTTCCGGCTTCTGGACGATTTTCGGGATTTTTTTGCGGCTCGGCTGCACATCCTTCGGCGGCCCGGTGGCGCATCTGGGTTATTTCCGCACTGAATTCGTTTCAAGCCGCGCCTGGCTCAGCGAACCGGCATTTGCCGATCTGGTGGCCCTTGCACAATTCTTGCCGGGTCCGGCGTCGAGCCAGACCGGCTTTGCCATCGGGTTGCGGCAGGGCGGTTATCGAGGTGGCTTGGCGGCCTGGCTCGGCTTCACATTGCCTTCAGCCTTGCTCATGCTGTGCTTCGCTGCAAGTGCATCGGTTATCATTGCAGCACCTATCGGCCTCGTCGCGCTGCACGGGCTGAAACTCGCCGCTGCGGCCATCGTGGGGCAGGCGGTATGGGGCATGGCGCGCAGCCTGTGCCGGACGTGGCATACGCGGCTTATCGCTCTCGCGGGGCTTGCTTTGGCACTCGGCGTCAGCGGCGCTCTCAGTCCTGTTATGGTGATTATCGCAGGCGGCATGGCCGGTCTTTTCATCGGCCGCCTGGTATTACCCCCTAGCTCCAACATGATTTTGGAGCCATTGCCGATTGCGATAACGCCGCGCGCATCATTCATCGCCCTAACATTATGCGCTGCACTTTTGGCGGCGAGCTTCTTGCCGGCCCATGGCTTGGCATTATTGTTTGCCGCGTTTTATCGTGCCGGCGCATTGGTGTTCGGCGGCGGG
>NCAP01000078.1 GCA_002255495.1 Rhodospirillales bacterium 20-60-12
GGTGGCGAGGCCTTTCTGGTCTATCATAATTTCTCGGTCATCCGCCGCTATAACCCGTCGGATTTCTATGCCCTGGCGGTCGGCATCATTGGCCGTCTGTGCGTCGCATGATCGATTTCAGGCATATCATCGCGACGCTGCCGGCCTTGCTCGCCGGTTGCATGGCGCATCAACCGCCATTGCCGCCGAGCCACCCGACTTATACGATCGGCCAGCCTTTTCAGGCCGGTAATGAGTGGCACTATCCGCGCGAATATCAAAGCTATGACGAGACGGGTCTGGCCATGGTCATCCCGAGCGGCCAGCCGCCGCTCACCGCCGATCAAGAGGCCTATGACCCCAATGCCCTGGCCGCGCAAAGCCCGGTTTTGCAATTGCCCTGCCTGGTGCGCATCACCGATCTGGTGAATGGCCGCACGCTGACCGTCAGGGTCAATGGGCGCGGGCCAAACCAAGCCGGGCGGATCATCGGCGTCACCCCAAAAATTGCCCAGATGCTCGATTTTCCGACCCAAGGGGTCGTCGAAGTGAGGGTGGAATTGCTCGCCGCGCGCAGCTCAGCACTTGACATCTCCCTCGGCGCCGGCCCGCAGCTCACCGCTGCCCCGGTGGGTGCGGTGCAAGCCACGGCTTTGCCGCCACCTCCCGGCGCGGCAGGCTCGGCCAATAGCGTTGCCCCCGATCAGGCGGCCCTGGGCAGTACGGCCGCCGAAAATGATGCGGGCGTTCTCTCCGGCATCGTCCGTCAGGGCAGCATCGCACCGGGCCCGCTTTATGTCGAAATAACCGGCTTTGGGTCGGCTTATGATGCCCGACGGATCGGCGCGCGGCTTGCCGGCATGCCAGCCAACGTTGCCCCGGTATTCGGCGGCAGCCGCACGCTCTACGCCCTGGAAATCGGCCCGTATCACAGCGTGCAGGATGCCGATCAGGCGCTGCAGGGAGTGCTCGCCCGCGGCGTCACCAACCCTGAAATCATCGTCCGATGAGCCGCACGGCCGGCCCGCATGCGCCAGCGCAGCCGGGCATCTTCATCACGCTGGAAGGCGGCGAGGGGGTTGGCAAATCGACCCAAATCAAGGCGCTGCGCGACCTGCTCGCCGCGAGCGGGCGGGAGATCATTCTCACCCGCGAGCCCGGCGGCACGCCGAGTGCTGAAGCGCTGCGCGGCCTGCTGCTCAACCCGGCCAGCGCCTTCACGCCCTTGGCTGATCTATTTCTGCATTTCGCGGCCCGCGCGGATCATGTCGAACGGTTGATCAAGCCCGCTCTTGCACGCGGTGCGATCGTGCTGTGCGACCGGTTTTACGATTCCACCATGGCCTATCAAGGCTACGGCATGGGGGTCGACCGGGACGATATTCTGCGCCTGATCCGTATGCTCGGCTGCTATCCCACGCTCACATTCATTCTCCATGCCCCGCCCGATGTCACGGCCGCGCGACTTGCCGCCCGCGGCGGCGGGGCGGATCGCTATGAGCGGATGGACCATGCGATGCAGGCGCGCATCGCCGCCGGCTTCCGCGCCATTGCCGCCGATGAAGCCGTGCGCTGCGCTTTGATCGATGCGTCAGGTCCGCCCGATGCGGTCACCGCGTCCATCGCGGCCATCCTGCACGACCGCCTCGGCATCCCCCAAGCAGCGCACCCTTGATCGAACCGCGTGCCAATCCCCTGTTCCGGGGCCATGAAAGCGCGGTATCCGCAATGCGGGACGCAGCCCAAGCGGGCAGACTGCACCATGCCTGGCTGATCACCGGCGCCGAGGGCGTCGGCAAGGCCAGTTTGGCATTCCGCTTTGCCCGCTGGCTGCTCGCCGGGGCCACGAGCGCCGATTTGGCGGTCGATCCCGCCAACCCCGTCGCGCGCCGGGTCGCCGCCGGCACCCATGCCGATTTATTGACCATCGAGCGGCGCTACGACGAGAAAAAGAAGCGCATGCAAGGCGAAATCGTCATCGACACCGTGCTCGAATCAGGCGCCTTATTGCGCCGGACGGCGGGCGAGGGTGGCTGGCGCATCGTTGTGCTCGACGGGGCGGAGTACATGAACCGCAACGCCGCCAACGCGCTGCTCAAACTACTCGAAGAACCGCCGCACAAATCCCTCTGGCTGATCGCCAGCCATGCGCCCGGGCGGCTTTTGCCGACCATCCGCAGCCGCTGCCGGCGGATCAATCTCGGGCCATTGCCGGACCAGACGGTCGATGACCTGCTCGGGATCTACGCGCCGGAGACCAGCGAGGCCGACCGACGGCGGATTGCCGAGATTGCCGAAGGCTCGATCGGCCGGGCCTTGGCGTTGGCCGGCGAGGGCGGGGTGGCGATGGCCGGCCTGGTCGATTTGGCGCTCGATATCGGCACACCCCTGCCGGCCGCCAAAGCCCAAGCCATGGCCGATCAGGTCGCCGGAATCGAGAACGGGTTTGCGCAGTTTTTCAGCCTGCTGCGCAGCGCTTTATCGACCCGCACCCGGCAGGATGCCCGCCATAACAAGGCAGGTCTCACCCCGCGCGTGACCCTCTGGCAGGAGTTGGGGCGCATTGCAGCCGAAACCGAAGGGCTTAATCTAGACCCGCGCACGGCCATTTTGGTGGCGCTGAATTTGATCCGGAACCCATGAAACCAAGCTTTTACATCACGACGCCGATATTCTACGTCAACGGCGCACCGCATATCGGCCACGCTTACACCTCGATCGCCGCAGACGTCATCGCGCGGTTCAAGCGCCTTGACGGTTTTGATGTGCTGTTTCTCACCGGTACTGACGAGCATGGCCAGAAAGTGGAGGCCGCAGCCCGCGCCGCCGGCCTGGAGCCGCAAGAATTTACCGATCGAATATCGTCCCAATTCAGGCAGATGGCGGATGCTCTTGAGATTTCATATGATGATTTCATCCGCACCACCGAGGATCGTCACAAGCGCGCCTGCACGGCTCTGTGGCGCAAACTCGAAGCCGCCGGACAGATTTATCTCGGTCATTATGACGGATTTTACGCCCAACGTGACGAAGCGTTCTATGATGAAAGCGACCTGACAACAGGGGCGGACGGCATCAAGCGCGCCCCATCCGGCGCGCCTGTCGAATGGGTCCGTGAGCCATCTTATTTCTTTAAACTCAGCGCCTTCGCTGAGCCCCTTCTGGCATTGTACGAACAAAACCCGGATTTCATCCAGCCGCTTGGCGCCAAGCGGGAGGTCACGAGCTTCGTCCGCTCCGGGCTGCGCGATTTATCGATCAGCCGCACCAGTTTTTCGTGGGGTGTGCCGGTGCCCGACGCACCGGACCATGTGATGTATGTCTGGATTGACGCGCTGACGAATTATCTCACCGGCGCCGGCTATCCCGGCGAGGCGCCGCGTTGGCCGGCCGATATCCATCTGGTCGGCAAGGAGATTACGCGCTTTCACGCGGTCTATTGGCCGGCCATGTTGATGGCCGCCGGCCAGCCTTTGCCCCGGCGCGTATTCGGCCATGGCTGGTGGACGGTCGAGGGCGAGAAAATGAGCAAATCGCTCAACAATGCCCTTGCCGTCGAGCCGCTGATCGCTCAATTCGGGCTTGATGCGCTGCGGTTTTTCCTGCTCCGTGAAATGCCCTTCGGCAATGACGGTGATTTCTCGCGTAAATCATTGATTTCCCGGCTGAATGTCGAACTCGCCAATGACCTGGGTAATCTCGCCCAGCGCACGCTCTCCTTCATCGCCAAGAATGCCGGTGGCCAGGTGCCCGCGGGCGGCGCGCTGAGCCCGGCCGATGAAGCCATTCTCGCCCAGGCCACCGCGTTGCCCGATCAACTCCGCGCCGCAATCGACCGGCTGGCTTTGCACGAAGCCCTCGAAGATATCTGGAAGCTGATCCGCGCCGGCAATGGCTATATCGACCATCTAGCGCCCTGGACCCTGAAAAAGACCGATCCCGCCCGCATGCTTACCGTGCTGGCCGTGCTGCTCGATCTGCTGCGGACGGTCGCCATCCTGCTGCAGCCTTTCATGCCCGGCTCGATGGCCAAGATGCTCGATCAACTGGGCATCCCACCAGATGCGCGGGATTTCGCGGCCCTCGGGACGCCGATGATAACAGGCGCGCCGCTGCCGCCGCCGGCGGGTGTGTTCCCGCGTTATGTCGAACCCGACGCCTGCGCATGACCGCGGAATTCTGGCAGGATTTTTGTGCGGCCCACGGGCTCGATGGGCCAATGCCGCCGGTCACCTGCTTTGGCGACACCCCGCAGATGCAAACCGACCTCGCGCAATTGGTGTGCTCTGGCCGAAAGCGCGCCACAGCCTCTCTGGCGCGCTGGTATGAAGAGGATGAAACGCGACCCGCACCGGGCGATTTATCGATTTTTGTCGATGGAACGGGCACGCCTTTGGGGGTGATCCGCACCACCTTCGTCCATATCGCACCCTTTCACACCGCCGATGCCCCATTCGCCGCCGCCGAAGGCGAGGGCGATGGCAGCCTCGCTTACTGGGTGGCCGAACATATCGCCTTTTTCACCCGCGAACTCACCGCCATCGGCCTCGCATTTTCCACGGATATGGATGTGGTGTTCGAGCGGTTCGAACTGGTCGGTGCGGCGCCGGTTCCGGTTGGCCAGCCGGTAGGCTAAAGAACGCCCATGCTCATCGATTCACATTGCCATCTGGATTACTTCACCGCCGCCGAACAGACGGACATCATCGCCCGGGCCCATGCGGCGGGGGTTGCGAAAATGGTTACCATCGGCACCTCGCTCACCCAGTCCCACAACGCCATGGCCATCGCCGCAGCGCATGAGAATGTGTGGTGCACCATCGGCGTGCATCCACATGAGGCCGGACAGGACGGCATTCCGACACCTGAGACCATAGCCGGGCTGACGGCTTGTGCCAAAACCATCGGCATCGGCGAATCAGGGCTCGATTATTTTTACGACAAAGCCCCGCGCGACGCTCAGGCGGCGAATTTCCGCGCCCATATCAAGGCGGCCCAACTCACCGGCCTGCCGCTCTGCATCCATGCCCGCGACGCTGATGAAGATATCGCGGCCATGCTGCGCGCCGAAATGGCAGTGCAAAAATTCCCCTTTCTGCTGCATTGTTTCTCCTCCAGCCGCGCTCTGGCGGAAGCGGCTTTGGATTTGGGCGGATATATCTCCTTCTCCGGCATCCTGACCTTTCCTAAATCACTGGAATTGCGGGATATTGCCCGCGATATCCCCATCTCGCGATTGCTTGTGGAGACCGATTCACCCTATCTCGCGCCGGTGCCGTTTCGCGGCAAGCGCAACGAGCCCGCTCACACCGCGCACACCGCACGCAAGCTGGCGGAGGTGAGGGGGGTGAGCCCCGATTTCATTGCCACCCAAACCACCGCAAATTTCTACCGCCTGTTCAGCAAGGCGCTGCCTGTTTGAAAATCACCTTGCTCGGCGTCGGCGGTTCGGCCGGCTTGCCGCAAATCGGCGGGGCGGACGGCACGGGCGATTGGGGATTGTGCAACCCGTCTGAGCCGCGCAACCGCCGCACCCGCAGCAGCATCGTTATAGAAACATCTGACTCTAAACGAATTTTGGTTGACACCTCACCGGATTTACGGCTTCAGCTGACCGCCGCCAGAATTCCCCGTATCGATGCCATCATTTTTACCCATGCCCATGCCGATCATATTGCCGGGCTCGATGAGGTGCGCATCCTCAACCGCATCGCCGGCCGGCCCTTGCCGGCCTATGCCGACGAGCGGACCTGGAGCGAATTGCACGCCCGGTTCGATTACGCGTTCAAGCCCTGGACACCGCCGGCATTTTACCGCCCGGTCATGGATGTCCATCTCATCCAACCCGGACAAACCATGGATATTGCAGGCGAAAATATCATATTCTTCAATCAGGATCACGGCTTCATCCCGAGCCTTGGGTTACGCATGGGCGATATCGCTTACAGCACGGATGTCGTGCGGCTCGACGATGCGGCGCTGGCCGCCTTGGCCGGGATTAAAATCTGGGTGGTCGATTGCTTCACCGCCGGTCCGCCACACCCGACCCACGCCAATATCGACCAAGTGCTGGCCTGGGCCGCAAAGCTCAAACCGACGCGCGTGATCCTGACCCATATGGGCCCGGACATGGATTATGCGTCTCTCTGCGCGAATCTGCCGCCGGGCATCGAGCCTGGCTTTGACGGCATGATCATCGAGGCGGCGTGAACAAGACAATATTTGTCATACTCAACATAAGTTTCTTTCCATAATATTGATTCTGCGATTTTAGGACGCGCCAGGATGACGAGTGAAAACGACCAACCTGCTGCCCGGCCCCGAGTGCCGCGCGTCCTACAATTGCTCCCTGGACTGCTCGGACTGATTCTCTACGGATTGATCGTCTTCAGCGCCTTTACCGATCGCGGCTTATTCTCCTTTTTGCTCGATTGGCAGATCGCTCTCTTCGGTGCGCCGAACCCACAATTACTCGCCGTCGTGACGGCAGTTTTACTCTTCTTTGTCCTGCCGCTGGCCACCGACCGATTTCGCCGGCGCCTGGGCTTGCCGGATGATCTGCCCGCACCACCGCGCGTTGCTCGGCTGCAACCTGGCACTGACGAGGCCATGCGGCGTGGCATCAAGCGGGTCGCGTCAATCGGGATTGGCCTGTATTTGACCGGCGCCGTGCTCGCCACCTCACTACAGCTTTATGCCGGCCGTAATGCCGGCGAACCCCTGCCCCCCGTGATACTGACAAACGCCCTGCTCACTCTGCCCGCCAGCACCCATTGGGGCGTCGCTTTGCAGGCCATGCCCCTGAAAAGCGCGATCTTTACCCATCGCTACGCCGTCCGGGTCGCGCAATATAAGGATTTCTACACGCCGCTCGTGCCTGCGAACTGGGCGCCGACGGACAAAATTCAGCTCATGGAGAAAGATTCCGCCTCTGTCGGGGAACATGATGTCTGGGACGAGCCCAACCCGCCAGGCCCCATTCGCGGCTATTTCAGAACCGGCGGCCCTGCCCCCTGGATTCAGCGCCTCTACCGCCAGGCCGGTTATCAGGTCGGCCCATGGACGGTGATTGTCGAGCGCAGCGATATCGGCCCTGAAATCCCCGCCCCAAACAGTGATAATGCTTTTTTCATCATCTATATGTTCGGCGTTACGGGGTCTGTGTTCATGATTGTCGCTTTGATCGCCTCCAGGCGATTACGCGCCCGCGCCAAATAACATGCGCCAGATAAACCGCGCCACGTAACCGGACAGGAGCGCATAGTGACTGCCATATTCCGCCCGGCTACAGAATCCGACAGCGCCGATCTTGCTGCCCTGCACGTCACGGCATGGCGTGAATCCTACGCCGCCATCCTCCCCGCGTTCTATCTTGCCGCCTTGTCGGTTGCCGAACGCGAGGCCTCCTGGCGCGCGATTATCGCGGCGGGCGATACCGGCCAAGGCCATCCGGGCGTCGTCCTGGCAATGGATGAAGCAGACAGCCTGCTCGGTTTCGCCTCATCCGGCCCGCAGCGCGATGAAGCGCTGGCAGAAGCCGGGTTCGGCGGCGAGATTTACGCGCTCTATGTCCTCCAACATGCCCAACGCATGGGCATCGGCCGCGCGCTGATGGCGCGCATGTTCACCCACCTGGCCGATACCGGGCATAAATCCGCCAGCCTGATGGTCTTTGAGGCCAACACCCCTGCCCGGCTTTTCTACAACCACCTCGGCGGCGTGGCACTTCAAGGCACTGCCAAAACCTTCACCCTTGGCGGCCAAACCTTGAGCGAAATAGCGATAGGCTGGACCTCGATCGCGATTTGAGGCCTGGGCTAAAACCGCTATGACGGATCAAAATCAGCCTGCCGGCCGCCCTTTCAGGAGCCAAAATGAATTTGCCGTCCAACCACCCCCAGCGCATCGAGCTGAATAACGAGGCCCATGCCCGCCCGCCCCAGGCGCTCAGCGCGCCTGTCCGCGTTTCCTATCTGGCTTTATTCTCTGACCCCGCGCAGCGTGACACCCAGCGCCAGCAAGTGGCAGAACTAGCCGAAGCCTTCGGTGTCGCACCACCCGCGCCCGGGGCCATTCATTACAGTGCCGATCTCGGCCGATTCCGCCTGAAATGGGAACAGCATTCCGAATTCGCCCGTTATAAATTCATCACCAACGGCACCGGTGACGACCCTTTCGCCGACCCGCCGATTTTACGCGTCCCCGCCGATTGGGTGGCCGCCCTGGCCGGGCAGATCATTGTCGCGACCCACGCCGCCCTGCTGCCTTACGGCCCAGCCGAACCCGATTTCGATGAAATCTCCGCCCGGCTTTTCGCTGGCAACACGCTGGTCGGCGCAAACATCGCCAGCGGCGCCGCCCTCGCTTTGACCGATTTCAGAATCCGTGCGGATGATTTCAGCCGCCTGCTGATCCTCGATCGGTCCTTGCGTCCCCGGCAAGCCGGCCGGGCATTGCAGCGGCTTTTGGAAATCGACACCTACCGGTTGATGGCGCAATTGACCCTGCCGATCGCCCGCGCATTGGCCCCGCAGTTGAGCGAACATGAACGCGAACTCGCCGAAATCACCAATGCCCTAACCAGCGTGACCGATAGCGGCGAACCGGCTTTGCTCGACCGCCTCATTGGACTGGCCGCGGCCATCGAAAGCTCCGAATCCCGCCATCATTTCCGCTTCAGCGCCGCGCGGGCTTATTATCAATTGGTTCAGCGCCGCATTGAGGAATTGCGCGAGGACCGCATCCCGGCGATTCAGACATTCAGCGAATTCACCGAACTGCGCCTGGCGCCGGCCATGAACACCTGCAACGCCGTCGCCGCCAGGCAGGATTCCCTCTCGCTGCGCGTCACCCGCGCTACGCAATTACTCTCCACCCGTGTGGAGATCACCCGCGAGCATCAGGAAATGGCGGTCCTGACATCGATGAACCAGCGGGCCGATTTGCAATTGCGCTTGCAGCAGACGGTCGAGGGACTCTCGGTCGCGGCTATCACCTATTACATCACCGGACTGATCGGCTATGTCGCCCGCGGTGCGCAGGCGACCGGGTTGCCGGTGCGCCCGCATCTGGTCATGGGGGCGAGCATTCCCCTGGTCGTGTTGCTGGTCGCCTTGGCGATCCGGCGCATCCATCGCAGAGTCCATCGCGAGGCCGGCCTGCCCGGCCATAAATAGAGTTTCGGCCGCCGCGATACCCGCGGCGTGTATCACGCCACCCGGCCGCGCCATTTCGCGGTCAGCATCGCCAGCCGGTCGGTGAGCAGACGCGGTCGAAAATCAGCACGTGCTAAATCCCGGCGGACCAAGGCGGCCGGCAGCACCGCCGGCAAGGCCGCGCGCGGCAGGCGGGCGCCTGCGCCGAGCAGCCGAATTGCCTCGGCCGCCAGTACCGCCCGCCCGGTGCCGTCAGCGGGCAGCAGGCAGCGGCCTTGAGGCGCCAGAAACGGTGCGGCCCGCAATATCCCGGCTATGCCATAGGCCGTGCCTAGATCGCTCACCGCCGGATCAACCACGCCCAGCACCCGCGCCGCCTCGACCGCCAATTGCCCGGCCGTGGCGCGGACATAGCGCAAAAACCCCGTCCAATCGGCAATCGCGGGCTCTGCCTCGATCTCGCGCGCATCGACCAAAGCGAGCAGCGCCGCCCGATCGAGCGCGCCCGCCGCAATCGCCGCGCGCAAGGGGGTGGCAATCTCGTGCGGCTTGTCAGCACCCTCGACCACCTCGCGCCACCATTGCAGGCGGATCAGCGCCAGCATGGGTTCACGCGCCACTTCGCGCGCGCGGGCGAGTTCGTGATTGAAGGCGTAAAGCAGCAAAAGCACATCCCGCTGTGCGGCGGGCGCAAACAGGGCGGCAAAAAACCGGTCCGGGTCACAGGCGCGCACATGGGCCGCCATATTCAAGCCTTGACCTTGCTGGCGTTGAACCATAGCTAACCTCTCATCAATCCAGAATGGAGACGCCCCATGGCTTTCGAACTCCCACCTTTACCCTACGCCAAAACCGCGCTCGCGGCCCAGCATATGGGTGAAGAAACTCTCGAACTCCATCACGACAAGCATCATCAGGCTTACGTCACGGCGCTGAACGGCTTTGTTGAGAAACATGCCGAATTGCAGGGCAAGAGCCTCGAGGAGATCATTCATCACACCCATGGCAAAGCCGATATGGCGCCGATTTTCAACAATGCCGGCCAGCATTGGAACCATATCCTGTTTTGGGAAAATATGAGCCCAAACGGCGGCAAAATTCCAGCCGCACTCGAAGCTAAACTCACTGCTGATTTCGGCTCGGTCGCCGCCTTCAAGGATGCCTTCAAAACCGCCGCCACCACCCAGTTCGGCTCCGGCTGGGCCTGGCTTGTTCTGGCCAAGGACGGCAAGCTGAAAGTCACCAAAACCCCGAACGGCTCGAACCCGTTGGCGACCGGCGAAGGCACGGCCTTGCTCGGCTGCGATGTGTGGGAACATTCTTATTATCTCGATTTCCGCAATCGCCGCCCGGATTATGTGGTGAATTGGCTTGACCATCTGGCGAATTACGAATTCGCCGAAGCGGCCATGAAGGCGGCGTAATACATAATGCCATCCGCCCCGTCACCCGGGGCGGATGGCACATCCCTGCCCCGTCCTGGCATAGCCGGTTTACGCGAACTGATTCGTTCTGTTAGATCGATATTGGTTTAGATTGAATCACTTGGCTCCAACTAAACCAATGAAATTGACCGGGAAAATACGGCTAGAGCGGGTGCGTAATGACGCATCAAGCTTTAGCGTTACGGCACAGATGGGGGACCGTGAAAATGTTTGACGCATTATTCAGCTTCAGCGGCCGCCTGAGGCGGTTGGCCTATTTTGGTTATTCAATCGTGGCAGGGCTCATCGGCTCGATTCCGGCTGTAATTGGCGCGCTCTCTCTGATTTATGGCAAGCACCACAACGAGGCCGTTCTCATCGTTGTTGCCGTGGTGATTCTGGGCATCTCGGCAATTTATTTCGCCTGGACCTCCTTCGCCATCGGCGTCAAGCGCCTGCATGACATGGACATGTCCGGCTATAACCAAATCTGGATTATCGGCTTGAGTGCCGCGGGCCAGATTTTGCGCTATCTGCATCAACCTGTCACCGGTATCGTCATCGGCGTATTCAGCTTGGGTGTTTCACTCTGGCTGCTCTTCGCGCCGGGCAGTCAAGGCGGCAACCGCTTCGGGTGAAGCGGCTGCCTAAAGGTCAGTTCAACGCGTGCAGCCGATCGAGGATGGCTGCGATCTGTGACGACACTTCGTCCATCTCGGCCATGCCATCAACCGTGAAAAACCGCCCCTGCGCGCGGTAATAAGGCAGGATGGGTGCGGTCTGCGCGTTATAGGCTTCCAGGCGCGCATGCACGGTTTCCGCCTTGTCGTCGGCACGATGGATAAATTCATGACCGCCGCACACATCACATGTGCCATCGATTTTCGGCCGCTTGAAGGTCTCATGATACCCGGCATTGCAGGTTTTGCAGGAAAACCGGCCGCTGATCCGCTCGACCAGCACAGGCTCATTGACTTCGAGCGCAATCACCGCATCCAGATCCATATCCATCTCGTGCAGCAAGGCATCCAGCGCCTCGGCTTGCGGGATCGTCCGTGGAAACCCGTCCAGAATAAATCCCTTCTGGCAGTCAGGCTGCGAGACACGATTTTTGAGCATGCGGATGATGATATCGTCCGAGACCAATCCACCGGCTGCCATCACCGCTTTGGCTTCCATGCCGACAGGGCTGCCGGCAGCGACTTCCGCACGCAACATATCGCCGGTCGCGATCTGTGCCACGCCATATTCCGTTTCCAGAATTTTCGACTGGGTGCCTTTGCCAGCACCCGGCGGCCCCAAAAGAATCAGTCTCATTTACCTCGTCCCTTCCCGCGACCTTTTCTAATCAATCCTTCATACTGGTGCGCGAGTAAATGGGATTGGATTTGGGCCACCGTATCCATGGTGACCGATACGATAATCAACAACGAGGTGCCGCCGAAATAGAACGGCAGATTATATTGCCCGATCAGCACTTCGGGAATCAGGCAGACGATGCACAAATACAATGCGCCGATCGCGGTCAACCGGGTCAGGATCGTATCGAAATAGGTCGCTGTATTTGCCCCCGGCCTGATACCGGGCACGAAGCCGCCATATTTCTTCAAATTATCCGCCGTCTCCTGCGGGTTGAACACCACCGCCGTATAGAATAACGAGAAGAAAATAATCAGCGCCGCATAGAGCAGAATATAGCCGGGCTGACCGTGGCTGAGTTCATGCGCGATGAATTGCAGCCAGGCGGGGCCTGTGCCTTTGCTGAAGCCGACAATCGTCGCAGGGATCAACAGCAAGGAACTCGCGAAAATCGGCGGAATCACGCCGGAAGTGTTGATTTTCAGCGGCAAATGGGTCGAATCACCTCCGAACATACGCTGCCCGACCTGGCGTTTGGGATATTGCACCAAAATCCGCCGCTGGGCCCGCTCCATGAACACCACGAAGGCGATGACCACCAAAGCCATGATAAAAAAGCCGATAATGAACAATGTCGAAATGGCACCCGTCTCGCCGAGTTGCAGCATATTGGCAATCGCCAGCGGCATGGCCGCGACGATACCGGCGAAAATAATCAGGCTGGAGCCGTTGCCGATGCCGCGCGAGGTGATTTGTTCACCGACCCACATCAAAAACACCGTGCCGCCGACCAACGTGACGACCGAGGTGAAAATAAAGAACGCACCCGGATGGATCACTGCCGGCCCGATATTGCTGCGCATACCCTCAAGCCCGATGGAAATGCCATAAGCCTGCACGGTGGCGATCAGCACGGTCAGATAGCGGGTATATTGGTTCATTTTCTGCCGGCCGGTATCGCCCTCTTTCTTGAGCTGCTCCAAAGCCGGGATTGCCGCCGTCATCAGCTGAATGATGATGCTGGCGCTGATATAAGGCATGATGTTCAAGGCAAACACCGTCATGCGGCCTAAGGCGCCGCCGGTGAACATATTGAACATGCCCAGAATGCCGCCGCCATTCTGGCTCATCAAATGCGCCATCACGGTCGCATCGATTCCAGGCACCGGGATATATGTGCCGAGGCGGAAGACGATCAGCGCACCGAGCGTGAACAGGATGCGCTTTTTCAGTTCCGTCGCCTTGGAGAATGTCTCCAGGCTCAGGCTAGAGGCAAGTTGTTCTGCGGCCGAAGCCATGAGCGTTCCCCTAAATAAGCAACGGCGCCTCCCGGTCCCGCAACCGGCAACCAGGAAGCGCCGCATTCATGAGCGCATAATGCCGGATGATCCGGCTTTCGCAAGAGGCATCAGGCGGCGGCAGGCGCTGCCTTGGCAATCAGGGTCTTCACAGTGCCGCCAGCCTGCTCGATGGCAGCGATGGCAGCAACCGAGGCACCGGCCACTTCAATGGTCACGGCGCGGCTGATGCTGCCCTTGGCGAGCAGACGCACGCCCGACAGACCGGTGCCGCTGATGATGCCGGCTGCGCGCAGCACGGCTTCATTGATCGGCTGGGCGGCATCGAGCTTGCCTGCTTCAATGGCGGCCTCCAGACGGCCGATATTCAGCGGCGCGAAATCACGGCGATTGACATTGGTGAAGCCGCGCTTGGGCAACCGGCGATAAATCGGCAGCTGGCCGCCTTCAAACCCGTTCAGCGAAACGCCTTCACGGGCTTTCTGACCCTTGACGCCTTTGCCAGAGGTTTTGCCCTTGCCCGAACCAATACCGCGGCCGAGTCTTTTAAATTTCAGCCGCGCGCCGGGATTATCGCGCAGATCGTTGAGTTTCATGGTCATGACAATATCTCCTGGAGGCCGGCTTACGCCAGCTCCTCCACCTTCAGCAGATGCGCGACCTTCTTGATCATGCCTCGCACTTCCGGGGTCGCCGGAAGCTCGCGGCTCGCGCGGATTTGGTTCAAACCGAGACCGACCAAAGTTGCCTGCTGGCCTGGCTTGCGGCCGTTACCAGAAGCAATCTGCGTCACCCGGACGCGGGCGATGGGTTCAGACATCGGCAGTCTCCACGGCGTTGTCATGGCCTTCACGCTTACCATACAGATCAGCAACCTTTTTGCCGCGACGGGTCGCGACACTGCGCGGCGAGGCACAGGCGGTCAACGCCTCGAACGTGGCTTTCACCATGTTGTGCGGGTTCCGGCTGCCGAGCGATTTGGCGACGACGTCGCCAATACCCAGCGTCTCGAACACGGCGCGCAACGGGCCACCGGCAATGATGCCCGTGCCAGCAGGCGCCGAACGCAACACCACAGAGCCCGCGCCGAACCGGCCCTGGACATCGTGATGCAAGGTGCGGCCTTCCTTCATCGGCACACGGATCATGGTGCGCTTGGCGCGATCCGTGGCTTTGCGGATGGCTTCAGGAACTTCCTTCGCCTTGCCCGCGCCATACCCGACCCGGCCCTTCTGGTCACCGACCACAACGAGGGCAGCAAAAGCGAAACGACGTCCGCCCTTCACCACTTTCGCGACGCGGTTGATATGAACCAGCTTATCAATCAGTTCTTCGCCATGCGCGTCGCGCTCGCGCTCGCGTTCGCGGCCACCCCGGCCGCCGCCGCCATCGCGCTGTTCACGTGCCATTCCGGATGCTCCTCAGAAGTCCAGGCCGCCCTCACGGGCGGCGTCGGCCAAGGCTTTCACCCGGCCATGATAAAGATACGAACCGCGATCGAACACCACGGCCGAGACGCCGGCTTGCTTCGCCCGCTCAGCAATCAATTTGCCAACTGCGCCAGCAGCCGTTTTATCGGCGCCGGTCTTCAGTTCCGCCTTCAACCCCTTATCCAGGGTGGAAGCCGCTGCCAAAGTGACCTTGGCGACATCATCGATGATCTGGGCATAAATATGCTTGCCCGAACGAAAGACCGACAAACGCGGCCGGCCAGAGGATTTCTGCCGAAGCTGGTAGCGCAGACGCTGCCGGCGACGCTCCTGGATTGTAAGATGTGTGGTCATTACTTCTTCTTACCCTCTTTGCGGCGAATCGCCTCGCCCTCGAATTTAACGCCCTTGCCCTTATACGGCTCAGGCGGACGCCAGGCGCGGATCTCGGCGCAAACCTGACCAACCAGGCGCTTATCCACGCCGGTCACTTTGATCAAAGTCGGCTTTTCGCACAAAACGCTGATCCCCTGCGGGATCGCAAACACCACGTCATGCGAGAAACC
>NCAP01000079.1 GCA_002255495.1 Rhodospirillales bacterium 20-60-12
CCTATCTCGCTTGCTGAAGAAATATGCTCTGCCCCCTTTCTGCCAGACCCACAACTAACGGGGTCCAGGGCATCATGCCCTGGTGGGGGTCGAGGGGGCAGAGCCCCCCTCCTTTCTATCACTCGTCTCAATCATCCCGAGTACTGGCGATCAATACTTCGCGTTTGCCGACATGGTTGGCTGATGAGACGACGCCTTCTTTTTCCATTTGTTCGATGAGTTTAGCGGCGCGGTTATAGCCGATTTGCAGATGTCTTTGGATGAAGGAGGTTGAGGCTTTGCCTTCGCGGGCGACGAGGGCGACGGCTTGGCCGTAGAGGCCGCCTTCACCATCGCTGCCGGTGGCGAGGGCGGGGAGATTGAGATTGTCGTCATCGATTTGTTCGGTGACTTCATCGACATAGGCGGGCTCGCCCTGTTCGCGCAGGAAGGCCACGACATCCTCGACTTCGCGGTCGGAGACGAAGGGTCCGTGGACGCGGGTGATGCGTCCGCCGCCGACCATGTGCAGCAGGTCGCCTTGGCCGAGGAGTTGTTCGGCACCTTGTTCGCCCAGGATGGTGCGGGAGTCGAATTTGGAGATGACTTGGAAGCTGATGCGGGTTGGGAAATTGGCTTTGATGGTGCCGGTGATGACATCAACCGAGGGGCGTTGGGTGGCCATGATGACATGGATACCGGCGGCGCGCGCCATTTGGGCGAGGCGTTGCACGGCGGCTTCGATTTCCTTGCCGGCGACCATCATGAGGTCGGCCATTTCATCGATGACGACGACGATGAAGGGCAGGGCATCGAGGGCGAGGGGTTGTTCCTCGAAAATGGGGCGGCCGGTTTCGGAATCAAAGCCGGTTTGCACGCGGCGGGTGACGACCTCGCCTTTGGCGCGGGCTTCGAGGACGCGGTCATTATAGCCGGCGATGTTGCGGACGCTGAGCTGGCTCATGGCGCGGTAGCGGCGTTCCATTTCGCGCACCACCCATTTTAGGGCGGCGACGGCTTTGGCGGGTTCGGTGACGACGGGTGCCATGAGATGCGGAATACCGTCATAGACCGAGAGTTCGAGCATTTTCGGGTCGATCATGATCAGGCGGCACTGGTCGGGCGAGAGGCGGTAGAGCAGCGAGAGGATCATGGCGTTGATGCCGACGGATTTGCCCGAGCCGGTGGTGCCGGCGATGAGCAGATGGGGCATGCGCGCGAGGTCGGCGATGATCAGCCCGCCGCTGATGTCTTTACCCAAAGCGAGGGGCAATTTGCCGGGATGGGAATCCCAATCGGCGGCACCGAGCAGTTCTGAGAGGAAGACGGTTTCGCGTTTGGCGTTCGGCACTTCGATACCGATGACATTGCGGCCCTGGACGGTGGCGATGCGCACGGCGATGACCGAGAGGCTGCGTGCGACATCGTCCGCGAGGCCGATGACGCGGGCGCTGCGGATGCCCGGTGCGGGTTCAAGCTCGTAGAGCGTGACCACGGGGCCTGGATGGATCTGCACGATGCGGCCTTGCACGCCGTAATCCTGCAGGACGTTTTCGAGCAGGCGTGCATTGGCTTGCAGGGCTTCTTCGGACGGGCCTGAATCGGCGCGGGCCGGGGCGGGTTTGAGCAGGGAGATGGGCGGAAAGCGCCAGCCGGATTCCGGCAAAGGCAGGCTTTCCTGTTTGGGTGGGGCTTTTTTCAGGGCGGCGGTTGGTTTGCGGACCGGTGTTTGCGGCGGCCTTGGGTCTGCCCCGGCCATCAGGCCGGGCGGCGGCGGCGCGGTCACGCGGGCGGATGGGGTGGCGCGTTCGAGAGGCTGGGCGATGGTTTCGCCCATTTCCGGCCGGCGGAGCAAGGGGGTGAGCCAGGAGGAGACGGCACCGGCGCCGCGCGAGGCGGTCAGCGCGGCGCGATGGCCTTGCTGGGCGGAGGTTTTGGCAGCGCGGGCGGCACCACGGCCGGCGGCGCGCCATTCGCCCGGTGAGATGCCAAGGCCAAAGCCGACGCAAATGAGGGTGGTGATCAGGGTGGTCAGCAGGGCAGCGAGCATGCCGAGTTCACCCAAAGCGGAGCGGCCGGAGCCGAGGATGGATTGGCCAACAACGTCACCCAGGGCGCCGCCGGGGCCGGCGGCAACCGGCCAATGCAAGCTGGTGTGCAGCGCGAGCAGGCTGAGCATGGCGCAGGCGACGGCACAGCTTGGCAGCGCAAACAGGGCGCACGCGGTACGCCATTTAAAGGCGGAGATATTGCCCCGGGTGGCCAAGGCGTAGGCCCAGGCGAGGCAGAAGAAGGGTGGCAGGATGGCGGCGGCGCCGAATCCCTGGAGCAGAAAATCGGCGAGGTCGGCGCCGAAGGGACCTGCGAGATTTTGCGGCCGCAGGCTGCTGGCGGTGTTAAAGGAGGGATCGGTCTGGTGGTAGGAGATGAGGGCGACGAGCATGGTCAGGCCGATCAGCCCGGCGAGCAAGCCTGCGAGTTCCGCCATGCGGCGGTTCATCTGGGATCGCAGGCTCTCGATACGCGGGGCGGTCGCCAAAGGGCGGGCTTTGGCGCGGGCCTTGGCGGCGGCTTGAGGCGGCATACGGGGCAATATCCTATCTCGACCAATCCCTTAGCTCATAGCGCGAAAGCTCTGATTCGTAAAAGGAAATTGATCGGCAAAATATGGTTACAGCGCGTGCTGTGATGGCGCATGCCGCTCTGAGACCCAGGCCAAGAAAAACGGCCGGATGGAGGAGACATCCGGCCGCTCTGCGCACTCCGCTATTAGGCCCGCCACGGGGAGGAGAACATGGCGGACCGTAAGCGGGGTTCAGTCACCCATGACGGGGATCTTCTGACCATCTGCGAAGATGGCATAGGCTTCTTCACCGTGAACAGCGTCATCGCCGATCAGCAATGTTTCTTCGTCCATCCGCAGCGAGACAACGAGGCCGATGAGTTTCAGCAGGATGTAGGTGCCGACGACATTGACCACGATGATGAAGGCTGCGCCGTAAAGCTGCAGGATCACCTGATGGAAATCGCCATACCACCAGCCGGTGACACTGAAATTACTGTCCTTCACGGTGCCGAAATACTCGATCATTTTGGGATCGGCGAGAATACCCGTGCCGATACCGCCGACCAAGGCTGCAACGCCATGGGTGTGGATGACGCCCAACGTGTCATCGACCTTGCGGAACAAGGCGGTTTTGCCGAGCCAGTTCCAGGTCATCCAAGGCAGTGATGCCGCGACGATGCCCAGGATGATGGCGCCGGTGCCGTTGACGTAACCAGCAGCCGGGGTGATGGCGACAAGGCCGCAAATCATGCCGTTGACCGCACCCAGAACCGAGGGTTTGCCGTAGGCAAAGACATCCCATGCGAGCCAGGTGAGCAAGGCGGCCGCGGTCGCGGTGTGGGTGTTCAACACACCGACGCCGGCATCGACGTTGACGGTGAACGGGTCACCGCCATTGAAGCCCGACCAGCCGAGCCAGAGCAAGCCCGCACCGGCCAGGGTGATCAGCAGCGAGTTCGGGTGAAAGCTTTCCCGATCACGCGGCAGACGCGGGCCGATGACGGCGGCGGCGGTGAAGCCGGAGAAGGCCGCGGCCAAATGAATGACGTAACCACCGGAGTAATCGACCACGCCCATCTGACCGAGCCAGCCGCCGCCCCAAAGCGAGTAGGCGCCGATGGAATAGATGAAAGTGGTCCATAGGGGGACGAAAATCATCCAGGCCTTGAAGCTCATGCGGCCCAGAATGGAGCCGGCGAGAATGATCGGCGTGATGGCGGCGAAGACGAACTGGAAGTAAACCATCGTGGCCATGCCGTAGCCCAGGGCGGGCATGCCTGACGCGGCGGAGGGGATGATCGCTTCCTTCTCCATGAATTCAGCCGACAAAGTGGAGCTGACATGGCCGAGGAAGGCGTTGCCGCCGGTGCCGGGCATGATCAGCCAAGGCTTGCCGAACGACATGCCGTAGGCCCAACCGACCCATGCGATCAGCACGGCGGAAAAGGCGTAGAACACCATGAAGGCCGAGTTGATCGCCCATTTCTTTTTGACGACGCCGCCATAGAGCAGCGCCAGACCCGGAATGCTCATGATCCCGACGAGTGTCGCCGCGGTCAACTGCCAGGCGTTGTCGCCGGTATCGAGCCAATTGCCCGGTAATGCTTGAACTATCATTTATCTCGTCTCCATCCGTCCCAGCCGTGTGGTTGCACAAGAATGTCTGCCAGGTGTTTTGCCCCAGAGCGCATTCGAGACGACACTTGCAGCTTCCGTGCCAACATGAACCAAGCCATGGCAGCCCGTTACAGGCCGTTCATGCAGACTCCTTTGCCTATTTCTCAGGCGGCCTATTGAACAGCAATTGTGCAGTTATTGGCGAAATGCGCCCTTGCGCGAAATGAGGGTCCTGCCACATTCGGCTCATGGAACAGCATGAATTCGACGTGGCGATTATTGGTGCGGGTCCGGTGGGCGGGGCGTTGGCCTGCCGGCTGGCGCAAGCGGGGCAGCGCGTGGCGCTGGTCGATCGGGCGGCGCTGCCGCCGATGGAGCATCCTGATTTCGACGGCAGAGCCTATGCAATTGCGCGCGGCTCGCGGCCGTTGCTCGATCAATCGGGGGTGTGGGACGCGCTGCCGATAGCGCCCTGCCCGATTCTCGATATCAGGGTGACCGACGGCAAGCCGGGGCGGCCGGCCTCGCCGTTGCATTTGCATTTCGACCATACCGAGGTCGGCGGGGAGCCGTTCGGCTGGATTGTCGAGGCGCGGGCGTTGCGCATGGCGCTGAATGAAAAGCTCAATACGATGCCGGGCCTGAGCCTGTTCGCGCCCGCGGCGGCTTCGGTGACGCGCCATGCGGGCCACGCTGATATTGCCATTGCGGGGGGACCCAAGCTCAGGGCGAAACTGGTGGTGGCGGCGGATGGCAAGCACAGCCAGTTGCGCAAGGAGGCGGGCATTGCAACGACCACCCTGCCCTACCGGCAAAGTGCGGTTGTTTGTGCGATTGCCCATGAATTGCCCCATGATGGTGTGGCTTTGGAGCATTTTCTGCCCGGCGGGCCGTTTGCGCTGCTGCCGATGACCGGCAATGAGGCTCATGAGAATATCTCGGCCATCGTGTTTACCGAGAAAACCGCGCTGGCGGCGCGGCTGATGACATTGGATGATGCGGCCTTCACCGCCGAGATTGCGCGGCGACTGGGCAATCATTTGGGGCGGATCGCGCTGGTGGGCAAGCGCTGGGGCTATCCTCTGGCCGCGCAATATGCCCAGCGTTACACCGCGACGCGACTGGCTTTGGTGGGTGATTCCGCCCATGTCATTCACCCGATTGCGGGTCAGGGGCTGAATTTAGGTTTGCGTGATGCGGAGGCGCTGGCGGGCTTGGTTCTGGGCACGGCGGGCGACCCTGGTGCGGCTGATCTGCTGGCACGCTATCAGGCGGCGCGGCGGCCGGCGAATATGCTGATGCTGGCAGCGACCGATACGCTGGACCGGCTGTTTTCCAACGATAATCCGGTTCTGCGGCTGGCCCGGGATGTGGGGATTGCGGCGGTGCACCGGATGCCGCGGACCCGGCGCTTTTTCATGCGCGCGGCGATGGGTGAAGGCTGAGACTGATTTTGGATCGGGCGGAGCCGGTTCAGGTTGGGTTCGCACTCAACCTGAACAGACATCGATTTAGAGCGTTTTCCGATCAATCGGAAACGCTCTAGCTTATACTCTGGCGAGCAACTTTATCCGATCAGGTTGAATCTACGATTCAACCTGATCGGACGTTGCTCTAGTTTTTGGCTTTATCGACCAGGGCGTTTTTGCTGATCCAGGGCATCATGGCGCGCAGTTTGGTGCCGACTTCCTCGATCGGGTGAGACGCAGTGGCGCGGCGCATGGCTTTGAAGTTGGTCTGGTTCACCTTGTTCTCGAGCATCCAGTCGCGGGCGAAAATACCGCGTTGAATGTCGGAGAGCACGCGCTTCATTTCGGCCTTGGTCTCGGCGGTGACGATGCGTGGGCCGGTGACATATTCACCATACTCGGCGGTGTTGCTGATCGAATAATTCATGTTGGCGATGCCGCCTTCATAGATCAGATCAACGATCAGTTTGACTTCGTGCAGGCATTCGAAATAGGCCATTTCCGGCGCGTAGCCGGCTTCGACCAGCGTTTCGTAGCCAGCCTTGATCAGTTCCACGAGGCCGCCGCAGAGCACGACCTGCTCGCCGAACAAATCGGTTTCGCATTCTTCTTTGAAGCTGGTCTCGATAATGCCGGCACGGCCGCCGCCGATGGCGCTGGCATAGGACAAAGCGATTTCCAGCGCGTTGCCCGAAGGGTTTTGTGCCACGGCGACGAGGCAGGGCACGCCGCCGCCGCGCTGATATTCCGAGCGCACCGTGTGGCCGGGGCCTTTCGGGGCGATCATGAACACATCGATGTCCGGGCGGGCTTCGATGAGGTTGAAATGGATGTTCAGGCCGTGGGCGAAGGCGATGGCGGTGCCGGGGCGCAGATTTTTGGCCAGGCTGTCGCGATAGAGATCGCCCTGGCCTTCATCGGGGGTCAGGATCATCACGACATCGGCCCATTTGGCGGCCTCATCGGGGGTCATGACTTTCAGCCCGGCGGCTTGGGCTTTGGCAATGGCGCTGGAGCCCGCGCGCAGGCCGACCACGAGGTTTTTGACCCCTGAATCATGCAGGTTCAGCGCATGGGCGTGGCCCTGGCTGCCATAGCCGATGACGGCGATATTTTTGCCTTTGATCAGGTTCACATCGGCATCGGTGTCGTAATAGACGCGCATCTTGGGGTCTCCCAGCTGGATCATATGATTTGACGGGTTCGAATGATCGAATTTTGTCGCCTTGGCAATCGCGCGGGGCAATGAAGAGCCATGCAAACCGGGCAGAACGGAATTTTATGACGCCCGGCGGCTCATTGCCAGCGCCGGATCAGATCTGTCAGGTGGGCAACCAGAGAGCCGAGCAGACAAAGCGCCACCCAGCCCCACTTTCCATGCCCCAATCCCACACCCAGGGCCAGGAGTAGAAAATCGCCGGCGATCAAATTCGGCAGGAACGCGCCGGGTGACAGGCCATGTCCGGTGCGGCGATGAATAACCAGGACCAGGGCGGCTTCGACGAGGGTGATAAGAATGATGACATAGGCGATGTTGCCCGAGGCAATGAGGGCAGCGATCATGGGTGCTGTGTGACGCTGAGCGCGACCTCGTTGCGGCGCAGCCAGGGTAGGGTCCAGGGCGGATCATAGAACCAATCGAGCGGCGCGCCGACCGGCTGCCAGGGTGCGCCGACCAGGGCGGCGCGCAAAATATCAGTGGCATTGGCCACGGATGCGCGGCCAGGAATGCCCGAGAAGCGATAGACCGCATAGGTCTGTGCGGGCACTTCGCTGATCACGATGCCTTTGTCATTCGGGCGCGGCAGCGTCTCCTGGGTATATTGCGCCGGCATGTAAAAGCTGATCGTCCAGGCGCCGGAGGCATCCTGGGTCTGGGCGACCGGGGCGGTCATTGCAATTTTGCTGCTCGCGGCGGATTGGGCGACGGGGGCCGTCATCGCGATGGAGCTGGCGGCTGAATTGGCGCCGAAAATAAAGCCGGCCAGACGGCGGAAGCCGGCGGAGCGGGCGGCGATTTCGTCGCCCTGAATGGTCACCGAGGCCGCAAGACGTGGAGGATATTGGCGGATTTGAACGCTGCCCAGGCGCGCGATGACACTGAAACTAGGCTCCTCGGTCCCCGAGCGAATGCCGACTACAGAGCAGCCGGCAAGCGCAAGGGCGGAGACGAGAGAGACGAGTTTCAGGGTTTGGCACCATTTGTTGCCGGAGCCGTTGTGCCCATGGGCATGGGTGGGGCCATCGGCGGTGCGGAGAGTGCCGAACCGGTTGCAGAGACCTGGCTGGGCCCTTCGAGCTCGGGGAAGGACGCGGCCATTTTGGCGCCGAACATGGGCTTATAGACGCCCAGATGGCAGGTGGCGCAGTTGATTTTTGCGACATCTCCCAAAGGTCCACGCTGATCGGCGGGGAACACCGGCGTGAGCGGCACCATGTAATTAAGGTTGAGATCGCGCACCATGCGCAACCCATACCATGCTTTCACCCGTTGCGGCGTGCTTTCACTCCAATCGCCGAAGGCCCGGGTATTATGGCAAAAGGCGCAATTGACGCCGAGCGCTGTCGAATAATGCATCATCAGCGCGTAGGTCCAATCCGTCTGTTTGATGGATTGGCGATTGCCGGTGGGCAGTGCGGTGGTGCCTTCGACCCGGATCGGTGCGGGATTGCCGAGCAGGAAGGGGGTGAAGGGATCGGACGGCAGGGAGGAGAAATCGGCCGCAGCGGCGGGCAGATTTTTACCCATATCCGATTCTGCGACACCCACGCTCATGCCGGGCTGCGGACCGCTGAACCAATGCACCGGCACCGGGTTGCCGCGATGGCAGGTATAGCAGGTGACGCCGACCGCGCCGACATGGGTTTGGTAATCGGCGTTCACTGCCATGGTCATTTGCAGCATGCGCCGGGCGACCACTTTGGTGTATTTGGTATCGGCGGCGAAATTCCCCGCGACATGGCAATAGCCGCAGCCTTGTTGCGGTGCGATCCAGTTGGTCATGGAGACCATCAGCCGGACGAAACTACCGACCGGGACGTTTTTCAGGACCTGGACGTTTTTATAGACATTGCCGGCCAGCGGGCCGCCGGGGGCGGCGGCTGGCAGGATGGCGGGCATCATGTTGGCCTTTTGCAAGGCCGCCAGTTGGCTCGGGTTATATTCGACCTGCATGCCCACCCCCGGAGCGCCACGTTCAATGGCGCGGACCGGTGGATGATTGAAAGTGAGGACCGCGAAGATCATGAGGGCAAAGCCCGCGACCAGGGCGATGCCGGGAATGGTTAATCTCATGACTTGACTCCTTGCATGGCCGAAGGATCGGTCACTGGTCCGTAGACATGCGGATAATGTGCGGCGACGCCATGTTTGATCGCCCAGAGGAACCAGTTATCAACCACCGTGCCGGTGAGTAGAATGCCGATGCCGCCTGTGATGGGTGTGAGCACGGCGAACCACCAGGCCCAACGATGGATGGATTCCATCGTGGCGTTAAAGCCCATCGTCCAGCGCCAGAACAGAGCGGCGCGCTCGGAGGCGGTGCCGCGATCGATCGTCTGTTCGACTTCCCGGTCGCCACCGAAGCGGCTGACCGCGAGGATGGTGGCGGCGTGCATGGCGAACAGCAGCACCGAGCCATAGAGGAAGACGATGGAGAGCATGTGGAACGGATCGTAATAGAGATTGCCGTAGCGCAGGGAGAACGAGACGGTCCAGTCCAGATGCGGGAAGATGCCAAAGGGTGGGGCTTCACCCCAGCTGCCCATCAGGATCGGGCGGATGAAGCCGAGCACCAGATAAAGCCAGATGGCGGCGGCGAATGCCCAGGCGGTATGGGTGCCCAGACCAAGCACGCGGGCCCGTTGATACATGCGCGCCCACCAGAGAATTAAAGATGCGGTGAGGAAGAAGCCCGCCATGATCCACCAGCCGCCCTGATTGAGCGCAGGAAGGCTGAGGCCGAGCGAGGGTGCCGGTGGTTCCAGCGCCAGCCACGGTAAATCACGAATGAACAGGATCGGGTTCCAGTTCACCGAGGCCCACATATTCAGGCCAATGATTTCGATGGCGATAAACCCGCACACCAAGGACGCGACACCGAGACTGCCGAGATAGACCGGACCCACCTGGGCATTGCCGATCTGGCCCATAAGGTAGCTAAAGAAAGGTGTTCCGCCGCGATTCCATGCGCCCCGCGGCACCGGCACACCTTCGTGCAATGGTCCGCGTATCTGCACCCTGGTGAAAATATTCTGATACTCACTCATCTGCCCATTCTCCCCTCATACCCACCGCTTTGACTGCTTGATGTTCAAGGCCTAATGCCCGACCGGCCAGATCGGCATATTGAGCCACCAATTCCACCAGGACGGCCAGCCGGCGGTCCAGAATGGACCGCTGATCAAGATACACACGGCACTCCAGAACCCTGCCGCCAGCGCCAGGAACAATCCCAGACGGTGAATGCCCAGCGTGCCGACCGAATAGCCGATGAAATCGCGAAAGAACGTGTCTTCATATTCGACCGGCTTGACCTCTTCCCCGGCACCCGGGTTGATCGCCGAGAGCACCAGCGAGCCATGCAAAGCCAGCGCGAATGTGGTGGTGAAGAACAATGTCACCGCGATCATATGCGCCGGGTTATATTCGAAATTCAGATATTGATAGCCGGTGTTGGACACCCAATCGAGATGGCTCATAATGCCGTAGGGAAAGCCGTTGCCCCAGGCGCCCATCAGAACCGGGCGGATGACTTCCAGCGTGACATAAGCGAAAATCGCCACCGAGAACGCGAAAGGTACATGCAGACCGATGCCGAGTTTGCGGGATATTTCGACCTCACGCAGAGCCCAGGATACGAAAGCGCCAATCGCGCAGATCGTGATGATTTGCCATAGCCCACCTTTGGCGAGCGGCGCGAAGCCGAGCCCGTAGGAAAGGTCCGGTGGTGCGATGTTGATTTGCCAGATGTCCCAGGTGCCGCCCAACGATGCGCCATAGACGATCAGGGCCGTACCCAAAATGGCAAAGAAGGCCGCCGTGACGCCGAAAAACCCGACATAGAACGGACCGACCCAGAAATCGAATAATTCGCCGCCGACCAGAGTGCCGCCTGCAACGCGGTATTTATGCTCGAAACTCAACATGGCCATCGCCGTGTTCCTTCCTAATAGACTGCCGGTCGACCGGCGCGATACGGCCGGAACTGCAGGGTGCAATTCCGGCCTGTTCAAGCCCGGCTATTTGTTTGCCGGCATCGAGGTGTTCTGCTGCGCCATCGGCATGGCCGACGCGCCGGCAAGCCAGTCGAACCGCGGTGTGCTGAGCAAAATGAAATGGATCAGCAGCGCCAGGGTGAACAGGAATACGGCGAGAGCGGTCAGCGCGCGCCGTGGATCGAAAAGCAACCAGATACGATACATGTTGTCGTCTCCTCAGCCGATGTGAGAGGTGAGAGACTGCAACACGCCGTGCACCTGTGGCAGGAGCATGGACGTGGTGTAGCCGTTCGGGCCGGGGATCCATGGCCGCCATGACCAAACCAGGAAATGCGCGACAATGGCGATCAGTGTGAAGACAATGAAGCTCATCACAAAAATTTTGTGAAACTCCTTTGCCTCATTTTCGGTAAGACCCGTAAGTGAGCCTTCCCTCGGTTGGACAGAGTTGGACATTGCAATGATATCCTTACAAATTCCCAGACTTTTGAGGGTCACGGAAGCTTAGTTCGCGCGCAACCCGCGCGCGGGGACGGCCATGCCCGTATAATGAGCGATGACCGATCTCGGTTGTTCTGGCGCCGATCATGCGAGTTGCCGATCGGCGATGGCGGCGGCCACATGGGCTGCGCTCACCTGGGTTTGATGGTCTGCGCGGGCGTTGCGCTCGGCGCGGTCGCGCAGGCGCTTGGCCGCTGAAATACGGATCAGATAGGGCTCGGTTTCGAGATGCTCATCGAGCAAATCGATTGCTGCCTGGTCCCATGATTGATGCTCGGCACTGCGCGCCGGTGTCGCATCGATTTTATCCATGTCGGTGGCCAGCGGGAGGATATGAAACAACGCATCGAACAAGGCGTTGCAATATTCCTGCACGACATAAGTGGCACCCGCATATCCCATGAAGGGTGTGCCGGTGGCGCGGCGAATGACCGCACCGGGAAAGGAGGCGGGGATGAACATGCATCGGCTGCCAAGCTCGGCGGCATACATTCGTTCATTGAATGATCCGAACAATACGAAAGGTGGCTTGGCTTTCAAAGCGGCCCGCACAGCCTCGTTATCGGGTTTCACGCCGGGTTTGCGGGATACCGCAAATGTGCATGGAATACCAAGATCATCCTCAAGCAGGCGTTGCAGACCGCGGGCGTAGGTTTCTGTTGCGACGACCGCGAACGAGGCGGTGGCGAAGAAATCCTGCGTGACACTGCGCCACAGATCCCAGATCGGTTTGATCGTGACTTCTTTCTCACGCGCGATGAAGGGCTCGGGATCGAGGCCGGTGAGTTCGCCGAGTTTGCGGAGGAAATTGGTGGTGGCAAAAATACCCATCGGTGCCTGCAAATAGGGCTTGCCGAGCTCCTCGCAGAGTTTGCGGCCGAATTCGCGATACAGGCAGATATTGACATCCGAATCGGCCAGGCGCGGGACATCTTTGAGGTCGGCGCCGAGCGGGAAGACCATATTGATCTCGCAGCCGATGCCTTCGACCAGGCGGCGTATTTCAGCCAGATCGGACGGCATGTTGAAGGTGCCGTAGATCGGGCCGATGAGATTAACCCGCGGCTTGCCGGGCGGCAGCGGTTTGCGTTTGGCTTTGGCGTTGCCGAATTCGCTCCATAGCCAGAGCATCGCGCGGTCCGCACTCTGCCATTGATCCTCATCGATCGTGCGGGGCAGGAAGCGGCGCAGGTTGGAGCCTTCGGGCGTGACACCGCCGCCGATCATCTCGGCAATGCTGCCGGTGACGACGACGGCGGGCTGTTTCTGATCGCCCGTCAGAGCGGCGCGGCGCATTGGCCCCTCGGTGCCGGACATTGAGAGATTATCTTCGGATAATCCGGTGACGACGATGGGCAATTCATGCGGCGGCAGCGCGTCGGTGTAATGCAGGACGGCGGTGACAGGCAGGTTCTCGCAACCGACCGGGCCATCAATAATCACCCGCAGGCCTTTGACGGCGGCAAAGACATAAACCGCGCCCCAATAGCCGCCTGCCCTGTCGTGATCGAGAACCAGCATATTATGCCCCCACCTTGGCTGGCGCGAAGAATTCGATCATCCGGCCGAACCGTTCGCGGCCGGCGGTTTGGGCGGCGACGATGGCGGGCAAAGCGGCAGCACCGGCTGCACCAAAAAGCGGGCGGGCGGAGACCATGTTGGTGAAATAGACAGCCGGGGTGCCGATTTCCTTGGCGGCTTGGACCAGTGGGGTGGTGCCCAAAGCGAGATCGGGTTTGACCTCGCGCATCGCGCCCACATCCTGTTCGAGCGAGGCGCGGAACTGGACATAAGTTCCGCGGGCTTCGAGCCAGTCGCGGTCGGCCGCACTCCATTCGGTGCGCGGCAGGGCGGTGCCGACATAGGGGATTTCCGCACCCGCCTCCATCAATAAGCGTGCGACGAGCAATTCGGATCCTTCATAGCCGGAGACGACCATGCGGGCTTTCACGCGGTTGGCTTCGAGGGCGGCTTTGATGGCCGGCAGCGCTTTGGCTTTGGCGGCATCGATGGCCGAAGGGTTGATGTCGGCGGCGTGGCCAACGGCATCGAGCCAGGCGGCTGTGCCTTCCACGCCGACCGGTGCGGAGCCGATGACCGGGCGGCCGGCGGCGGTGAATTCCCGCACGCTGGCGGTGTAGAAAGGATGCACTGCGGCGGCCAATGTGCAATCCAGCGCGGCATACAGGTCGCGCCATTCGCGGACGGGTAATTGTGCAGCCAGCGAAATGCCCATCGGCGCCAACATGGCCGCGAGGCCGGGCGGGTCGGCGGGGAATAATTCGCCGATGATGGAGAGTTTTTTGCCCTCCGCGATCGGGCCGCGCGGCCGGGCGACGGCACCGGCTTCAGCTTCCTGGCGGGCATAGCGCAGCATGGCGCCGGTTAGAACATCTTTCGCCTCGGCATGGGTCGGCACGCCGAATCCGGGAACGTCGATCCCGATGATGCGCACACCATCGATTTCTTTCGGCAAAAGATCGAGCGGCACGCCCGAGGCGGTGGGCACACATAGATTGATGATGACCACCGCATCGTAATCGGCCGGGCGGGCGGTTTCGCGAACGGCTTTGCGAATATCCTCGAATAATTGACCGGTGACCAAGGTTTCCGAATCGAAAGGCACATAACCGACACTGCGCCGCGCACCGTAGAAATGCGATGTGAAGGTCAGTCCGTACACGCAACAGGCGGAGCCTGAGAGGATGGTGGCAACCCGGCGCATGCGCAGACCGACGCGCAGACTGCCGAAGGCCGGGCACATGGATTGCGGCTGGTCATGCGGTCCTTGCGGATAATCGGCGGCGAATTTCGCCATCAATTCGGATTTGCCCGCCTCACGGGCGGCGGCCCGCATGGTCTCGCGGCCGCCATGACACCCGGCACCGCCGGCGGCGGGTGGCGTGATGGGGGCAATGCCGTCGGGAGGGGTCATTGCTCAGGCACCCTCATAGATGATTTCGAGCGAGGGCTTTTCGACGTAGGATTCGCCGCACATATCGGCGAGGCTGGCGGGATCGAGCGTGACGCCGCGGCCGACCGCATCGCCCTTGAAGAGACCGAGCAGCTGATCCTGGGTGAGCGGTTTAGGGCGCACCGGCGGGGCTTCCGCGACTGCGAGACCAAGCTCTTGGAACAAGGAACCCCACTGGCTTTCCGCTGTGCCGATGATTTCGTAATTCGCACTCTTGCGGCGAATATCTTCATCCGCCGGGATTGCGGCGAGGATGGGAATACCAACGACATCGCAAAAGGCCTGAGCCTCGCCGGTGCCGTCATCCTTGTTGATGACCATGCCGGCGACGCCGACATTGCCGCCGAGATTGCGGAAATAATCCACGGCCGAGCAGACATTATTGGCGACATAGAGCGATTGCAGATCGTTCGAAGCGACGACGATGACTTTCTGGCAGAGATCGCGCGCGATCGGCAGACCAAAGCCGCCGCAGACGACGTCGCCTAGGAAATCGAGCAGGACGTAATCGAAATCCCATTCCTGGAAGCCAAGCTTATCGAGCAATTCGAAGCCGTGGATGATGCCCCGGCCGCCGCAGCCGCGACCGACCTCGGGCCCGCCAAGCTCCATGGCGAAAACGCCATCGCGTTTGAAGCAGACATCGCCGATGACAACCGGATCGCCGGCGGCTTTTTTCCTGGAGGATGTTTCGATAATGGTCGGGCAGCTTTTGCCGCCGAACAGCAATGAGGTGGTATCGCTTTTCGGATCACAGCCGATGAGCAAAACCCGTTTGCCCTGC
>NCAP01000080.1 GCA_002255495.1 Rhodospirillales bacterium 20-60-12
TCTTAGCAAATTGAAGACCATGCGATCAGCATTTTCGGGCAGAGCTGTATAGCCAGATTGGTAAATAATTGCTTTTTATTGCCTGGTTCTCTAGAAACCCACGAGATTGTTTAATTTCCCGCTTAAATTGGCGAAGGATGTCCCGAAAACTAAAAATGGACAAAGGCACGATAGAGAATTTCGCATCTTTTGAAGCTATAATCCTGCGATTATCCCACGGATTCCGAAGTGGATCTGTATTATGTGCCGCTATCGAGCCCAATAATCCATCAACACGATATAGATATTGGGGCAGCCGGATACCCGCCGCAACAACATGGTCAACGAAATGCCCTCGCATACCGTAACATTGGCCGTTCACAACGCCACCCTGAAGTGACATGCGGGTGACAGTCTCAGCACTTCGTCCTCTTAATGGCACTGCAGACACAATATGTGCATCGCTATTCATTTCAAACGCATCACGGAATGCTGATAAAGACCCTGGTGCTATTGTCGCATAGGCGTCCATGCTAATATAGAAATGAGCTTTATTCCGTAATTTGTATATATACTGATTAATTGCGTTGGCTTTGTCTGCGATACCAAGATAGTATACTGTCATCTTGGCATGTGACAATGTCGTGTGTTGTAACGTTGAAATACTATCGTCAGTTGTCCCGTTTAAGATGACATTGATGTGGGCTCGGAAACCTTCGGACGCTGCATCAATAGACTTTATGCAGCTCGCCAAGAATCTATCCTCATTTACCGCGTACACTGCAATATCGAAATCAAGTTCAAATGCTTTTTCAGTTTGCATGGGTTACCACAAATCTGAGATTGCGTGACATCAACCCGTCGAAGCCAATTAAGTCGTTACTGGCATTGTATATGTCCCTAGTAGGCAATTTTCGGGATAACATAATCCGAGTGATGACAGGGCTTTCCAAATAATCAATTCTGTTAGACTTGTCAGCGGCCATTTCTGGAATGAACGACAATCATCGAGATATACAAAATCATGCTCAAAAAATCCATGATGTTCGAAGAGCGTCTTGAGTTCATATCGCGTGTTCATCAGATAAGTGGTCGGAAACGTATCTTCCTCCCTGCCGTCCCATAACAGGCGTTTCACGGTATGATGGACCGCCATGGGGGTCATGGCCGCTATGAGAGATGATGGCGATCGCTTATTGACGGTATAAATGATCACGATCCCACCAGGTTTGATAAGCTGCCCGAGTGCAGATACCGCTGCTTCAGGCTTTGCAATATGCTCGGCAACCATACGCAGTGAAATCACGTCAAACCGATGATCGGTTTTGAAGTCCTCGATGAAACATTTATGTTTTTCATGCACAAACGGGTTGAGGTCGATATTGTCACCTGGATCGAGGCCAACGAGCAAACTGCATCGTTCTGACAAGGTTTTCGCAAGTGGGATATTTGATGGAAAGATATCTCGCCCACACCCAACGTCCAGCCAATTTGTGTCCGGTTTAATAACAGAGAGTAGCTTTGCCTCGTAATAATCGTCAGGTGTGTGATAATTATATTTTCGGCGCTGGAGCGGGCTCCATCCCATCTGATCGGGATTACCATATTTCATCTCGCATACTAGGGACAACGATGATATCATTTCGGTCATAAAGGTGAGCCATCCAATCACATAGAATCAAAGCCAATAGCACAATATTCTCTCTATACTCGAAAAAGATAATGCGACCGTACTTCGTCGATAGGGCCCATCTTAAAATGCCAGATTTAACGTGCATTGTCATTCTCAATTTCAACGGCACCCCCGACACCCTCGATTGCCTGGCGAGTTTGTCGCCCAGTTCGAATGATACGACAAGCATTTTGGTGGTTGATAACGGCTCGTCGGTTGACCCCACGGCAGAAATTTCAGCGCGTTTTCCATCGATCACGATATTAAGATTGCCGGATAACCAAGGCTGGGCTGGTGGTAATAATCGTGGGATTGAGTGGGCGCGCGCAATTGGAGCGGATCTCGTATGCCTATTGAATAATGACACGGTCATTCCCTCAGGTGCAATCGAGGCGTTAGCTGATATGTCACGTAGGATTGGGCCATGTCTCCTTCATCCGGCCATCGATTATGCCGAGCCAGCCGGCGCCGTTCAACTCGATCCAACGAAGTCTGGAAATAATATTAGTATGATCGGGCACGAAGGTGTCTATAAACTGGATTTTGCCTATGGCGCCTGCCTGATGGTCCCCATGGCTCTATTCGACAAAATTGGTGGCTTCGACGAGCGGTTTTTTCTGCAATTAGAGGAAACCGATTTTTACGTGCGTGCTCAGCGTATCGGTATTGATTCCTTATGCATGCCAGCTGCCCGGATCATCCATAAAGAGTCAGCATCGTTCGGAGGCCGTACAACACCAATGAAGACGTATTATATGGTCCGAAATTCTCTCTTGCTTAGTGCGAAGCATGATCAAACATGGTCTGAAAGATTGGCAAGTGTAAGACGCCTGACATGGAGTCTTATGGCTATCGCGGACATCAATTCCGGGAATAGACGGACCTTAGTTTGGAAACTGGGTATTTGGTTGCTGACGGCAAATGTCCACGCACGCGCCGCGCGACAAGGCATATCCGACTTCACCCGCAAAAAATTTGGGCGGATGAGTGATTAACACTCAGCCGCCCATTCAAGGCTCTGTTATCGGATCGTGACGCTCAGACGTTGCGGCGGCGGCGGACCAGGAAGCCGAGCATGGCGAGGCCGGTGCCGAGCAAAGCCAGCGAGCCGGGTTCCGGCACTTTCAAGGTCAAATCGGCAGGTGCGCCATTGGCTTCCACATAGGTCAGTTGAAGCGGGCCGGTGCCGGGCGAGGTGAACGTATAACCATTCGACTCGGCAGAGGTTTCGCCAGGTGCGGTGAACAAAGTATTTTCGCCCTGATACAGGCTGGCGCCGTCATCATGCAAAACCGTCAGCGAGGTTCCGGTCGAAATCGTGCTCGAAGCCAAGGTGAAATCGAGATAGGAATAGTTTGAAGTGCCGGCGGAGCTCATCGTCGTCGTCAGGAAGGCGGCCTCGGCTGAGGCAGAAGCGAAACCTGAAATGCCACCAGTATATGAGCTGAAAAAGTCACCATAGGTATTGGTGTCGGACTGCGAGTTGTTATTGATGAAATTGATCGGGCCCGTATAGGTGAAGGAGAAATCCGGTGTGCTGCCTGGGGTGGGCGTGGCCGCGCCGTTGATGAAGTTGCCGCCATCGATCAACCCGTTGGTCGTCGTCCAAGCCTGAACGGTCCAGGTCGGGTTATACACGTCAGCATGAGCGATTCCGACGCTGGCAGAGGCGACGAAAACGCCGGCCAAAAGAATGTTCCTGAAAGTTTTCATCGCGATATCCTCTGAGTAAATGTCCTGACAGCACATAAGCAAACACCGTGCCAGCTTTAAAAATCTTTATATTTCAGAGGCTTAAAAAATGGCCGCCGGCGCCCTGTAAAGATCACCGACAGCGCCTGCTGAAGCATGGCGGGTGATCACCTGCTCGAATATGTCTTTCTGGCCGGCGCTGATTTCGCGCCACCCATGAGCCTCGGCATAGGCCCGGGTGTCCTCTCGGGGCGGCGGGTTGGCTAAAAGGTCACGGACCGCTGCGACAATTGACGCGGGGTCATTACGCGCCATGATCAATCCTGCCGCTCGCTCGCGCACCACTTCAGGGTTGCCCCAAATCGGCGAGGCCACCACCGGCGTGCCGCACGCCATCGATTCGAGCAGCACATTCGCCCAGCCTTCGCGGCTGGACGCCAACACCAGCGCCTCGGCCGCGGCATAATAAAACGACAACGCCGATTGCCGCACCGCGCCGGCAAAATGCACGCGGCCGGCAAGGCCCAATGAAGCCGCCAAATGCCCTAGTCGCTCGCGCTCCGGGCCCTCGCCAACAATGGTCAAATGCAGGCCCGGCAGATCCGCCATCGCCCGGATCACCCGGTCATGGCCCTTGCGTTCGATAAGATGTCCCACGGATAGTAAATGCGGGTCGTCCATGCCCAAATGCCGGCGCGCTTCTGCACGGTCATGCGGATGAAAAAGCACTGAATCAACGCCGTTGCGCAGAACCTGCACTTTGGCCGGATCGGCGCCAAGCCCGATCATCCCCTCGCGCAGCGCGCCACTGACCGCGATCAGACCATCGGCTTGCTGCAAAGCCCGGCGGATCATCCGGTTCGGTCCGGCATGATCCGGCCATTCACTCACATCTGATCCGCGTGCCGTGAGCACCACGGGCAGGTTGAAGGTCTGGCCCAGCCGGATGGCCGCTATGCCATCGGGGTAGAGATAATGCGCATCGATCGCATCGGGCCGGAATCCTTCGGCGATCAACCGGGTCAGCGCGCGCGCCGCGGCATTGAACAATAATCGCGGCGCCAAAACCTGGCCGATTTTGGGAATGGCGAGATAGCGCGGATGACGCACATCGATGCCATGGCGCGTCTCCCGCGCGGGTGCGGCCGCAAGCTTCGCCCAGCGGCCAAAGCGCGGGTGCGCGGATGGGAAAAACGGTATGGGCGCCATGACAACGCTCTGCACATCCTCGTCAGCGACAAGATGGCGAAGCCGGGTTTCCACGAATACGCCATGGCTCGGTATGGCCTCGTTCGGAAATAATGTAGAAAATGTCAGCAGGCGCATCAAAGGCGGCGCGCGTGCTTGTTCGCCGATTGCGCCCGGCTCCGCCAGTTTCTGCCCGGCGGTTCGGCCGTTGCGGGGTCTGCGGCCGGAGGGGGCGTGGTGAAATCGAAAGGTGACCAGGCCGGCTTGCCGGCTCGTTTGGCGCCTTTACCCAAATCAGCAGGATCCCGCACGACCCATATGGCGAGCCACAGAACAGCGATGATGGCAATCAGATATAATAACCCGGTCATGGCACGTCCCGTCTCATGCGCCACGACACAGCTTGTGCCATGGCGATGGATTCTGCCGATCGCTGCCGCGTCGTTTGTATCGCCGGCACCTTGGCGCGTTCCAACATCATCCGGGTTGACGCCAGAATGATCAGGATCGTGAAATAGAAATCATAATAGGCTAACGACAGGAAGGAACCGCCGACCAGAAACGCGATGATCGAAACCTGGCACATCCGCGCCAGATCGTCGGCCCAGGCCAAAGAAGGGTCGCCGCGTGCCAGCTTGCGGATGCGCCGGACATTGACCAGGCCGACGATCTGCATGGCGACCCAGACAAAAAACGCCGGAAAGCCGTTTTCGCTGAGCACTTCAAACCAGATGCTATGCACGGCGCGCGGTGTTGCGTCAGGGTAGTAACGGTGCAGCACGGTGGGTGTGGCGGTGCTGCGAAACCCGGCGCCGGTCAAAGGTCGCGCGGCGGCCATGCCGAACGCTTCTTTCCAGACAGTGAGGCGTGATTCGGCCGATTCATCCTTTTGATAACTCGATATGGTATGCATCCGCGCGGTCCAGTCTGCCGGCATGATACTGACAGCCAAAACCAGCCCGACCGCGATCATAATGCCCGACCGGATCCGGCCCTTGCTGTTCCACCATAAAAATGCACTGACCGCGCCGAGCCCGAGCAGCGCACCGCGCGAATATGTGCCCACAATAGCGAACAAGGTCAGCATCATGGCGATGATCAAACCGATTTTGATAATTTTGTGAGAGGATTGCAAACGGAGAAAATTCATCAAAGGCAGGCTGATCAGCAGCGCGACAGCGAGTTGATTATTGTCGCTGATCATCGAATTTGCAGCACCATACACATGATTATTGCCATGGGTCAGAACGGTGAACGCCCCACCTTTGACACCGTAATACCCAAGCGAGATCACCATCGTCCAGACCAACGCATGAACCCGCTTTTGATCGATCAATAAGGCCGCGACGATCAGCATATACAAAAACGACTTGACCATCATGATATACCAAGGGTTGACGACCTCAGGCGGCCCCAACGCCAACATCGTGCTGATGGTCACCAAAACGATAAACAGCATCAATAAAATCGTCGTGCTGTTGACCGGCAGACGTCTTGGTTCGCCAACAAAGACGCACCCGATAATCGTGGCGATGGCCGCCAGCAACGCCCATGGCACGCTTGCCGCCATGCCCCAGGCCTCCTGCTGGGGATTCATGAACGATATCCAGTCAAAGATGATGACACCGACGATCGGCCGCATCATCGCCATCGGCAATAAGCCGACCATGCCGAGCAACAGGGCTAGACTGCGCATCTCGCTATCCCGCGGGATCGAGGTCAGCAAGTAATTTGGCGGCCGCCTGCATGTCCGGATTTTGTTTATCAGTCACATGTTGCATCAGCGTCTTCAACAGCCCAACGGCCTGGCTCTTTTGCCCGTTGGCCGCCAGAACGGCCGCCAAATGATATGTGATGGCGTCATCGCCAGGCAGTGTGGCGTGCGCATTTTGCAGCAATGGTGCGGCATTATTATTCTGGTGATTGAGATGTAAAATCCAGCCCAGCGTATCGGCTTCCTGCGGACCGGGATTCATGAAATAGGCACGCGCGGCAAGCGGCTGCGCATCGGGCTGCCCGCGCTTTCCCTCTATCCAGGCAAGATCGTTCAGGCCTGCCTCGTCTTGCGGATCAACGCTCAGGGCCGTCGTAAAATTCACCCGCGCGTCTGACAAATTGCCATCGGCGATGTCCAACTGCCCAAGCGCATCGAGCAATGCCACGTCATTTGGCGCGTCTTTCAAGGCTGCCTGCAATTTTGACTCTGCCGCCCCACGCTGACCCGATGCGGTTAAAGCGGCGATCTCATGGAGCAACAGATCATCGGATGGCTTGGTCTGTTCGGCGGCGGCGAAGGCGGCGGCGGCCTTGGCGGGCTGGTTGACGGCCAGATAGAGGTCTCCGGGCAAGACCAGCGCTTGCGGCAAATGCGCCGGATCCGAGGCAAGTATTTTCGCCTCGTTCAAAGCGCCATCAATGCCGCCGGGCTTCAACTCAATACCGGCCCGGGCTTCCAGCAAAGGCGAAGCGTGCGGGTTATTCGACAATCCGGCATCCAGCACCTGCCGGGCCGCGTCAAAATCGCCGCTGCTGGCGTCGAGTTTCGCCAAGGTGATGACCGGCCCGATAGCTGAGGGCTCATTGACGACAAGTTCCTGCAAAGCAGCGCGTACTGCGGGTTGCTGGCCCGCCGCGAGTGCTACTGCAGCCCGCGCCGCAACAATCAGATTATTCTGCGCCAAAGACGGGTCGATGCTGCTGAGAACGTCCTGCGCATCAGCTGTCTTGTGAGCAGCGAGATCAGCCGATATCAGGTCGATCGCCAGTTCCGCATTGCGGGGCGATGCTTGATGCGCCGCAGTCAACAGTTTCAATTGATCATCATACTTGGCCTGGCTGGCCAGTAACCTGCTGAGTGCTTCGATCGCGGATTGATTGCCAGGTGACTGGGCAATGACAGTGCGCAGCAATTTTTCCTCACGCGCCGGGTCACCCTCAAGGGCGGCAATGCGTGCAAGTTCCAATTGTGGGCCCGGGGCCGTGGGGTTGGCTTTGACCATTTGTTCAAAAGCAGCCTGGGCGGCTGGTAAATTCATCTCGATCAAATCAAGGCCGCCCGTGAGAGCCGGCTCCGCATTGGCGCCTTCGCTCGCTTGCAAAGATGCCAGTGTCGATTTGGCAAGGTCGATCTGTCCCGTGGCGGTCGCCGCACGCACCAGAAGCCGAGAAGGCTCTGGGTTCTTCGGCGCGATGGCGATTGCTTTTTGCAAATTGACAATCGCTGCCTGGGGTTGCCCTTGCGCCATTCGGACAGACGCAAGCGCCGTCAAGGCTGCGACATCTTGTGGTGCTGCCGCGAGCACGGACGAGAAATTCTTTGCCGCTTGATCGAGCGCGCCAATAGCCTGGTCGGCAAGTCCGCCGAGCATCAGCAAAGCAGGGTCGCTTTGCAATGACGTCGGGGCAGCGTTGATGGCAGCCAAAGCCCGGTGAGGATGCCCGGTCCGTAACTCCAGATCGACCAGCAAGCGCACGCCGCGCGGATCATTGGGATTTTGCGCCGCATATTTCTGCGCGGCCTGCTCGGCGGCAGCCATCTGGCCCAGATGGCTGAGCGTCAGCGCCTGGAGAAATAATGCACCAGGCACTTGCGCGATCATGGGTGAAATGCGCTGCAAATCAGCCTGCGCAGCCGGCCAGTTCTGCGCCTGGACATCCAAGGTCGCCTGATCGTCGATCAATTCGACCGAATTCGGCACAATCGCCGCGACATCTTTGATTTGCGCGGTGGCCGCATCGATTTGATTGGTCTGCAAGAGCGCATGGATCAACGCCAGCTTAATCGAAATATTGCTCGGGAAACGCCCTTCAATCTGCTTGAGAATGGGCAAGGCATCGGCGGGTTTGCCTTGGAACATCAGCAGCTTCGCCTGGCGCAGGAGCACTTGCTCAGATTGTGGATCGAGTGCGAGCGCATGGGCCAAAGCACTCTGCTCAGCCGCCAGATCGTTCTGGCTTGCGGCTAAATCATATTGGCCGAACCAAGAAATATCAGCATTCGGCGCGAGTGTGACTGCTTTGTCGAAATCGGTTTTCGCCTCGTTGGTCTGCTGCAATGCGAGTTCAGCATCGCCTCGGCCCACTTCAATCCGGGCGCCATGCTCACCGGTCGCATCGCCGAGCGTGAATTGATGCAACAGATCGACATAGCGACCTTGCGCCATGAACGAGCTCATCAGCAAGGTCAGCGATTTCTCCGGCTCGTAACCATCGGCAATGGCGGCGCGCGCCGCCTGTTCACTGGCAACCGGATCACCAAGCTGAAGGTCAAGCTCGGAAAGTAAATATTCGGCTTCACCATTTTTCGGATCGCCTTTGATCGCATTTTGTAATTCAATACGCGCTGCCAAAGGCTTGCCGCTGGCCAGCAATGTTTTGGCATGAGTGAGATAATCCGCCGCCCAGGCAGGCGAGGCGATGAGACAGGCCACGCAGGTCGATAAAAGATAGCTCTGTAGCTTGCTCATGGTGATGAGTGATCCTGAACTGGTTCGGTTTCGGTGGAACGGGATTGATTTTCAATGCCGAGCGTCTCGAATAATCCATAAAGCGTGGGCCGGCTGACCCCGAGCAGGCGGGCGGCGCCAGAGACTGAGCCATGTGCCCGCGCCAGCGCCATTTGAACCATCTCCCGCTCGACACGTTGCCGCGCGCCACGCAAATCAAGCTCGGGTATGTCACGGCTCGCCAGCTCAAGATCAGCGGCATCGACCAGACGCTGCTCGGTCATGATGGAAGCCCGGCGCACCCGGTTTTCCAATTCCCGTACATTGCCCGGCCAAGGATACGCTGCCAGCGCGCCGATCGCGTCCTCGCTGAAACCGATCAGATTGCGGCCCAATTCACGATTGAAGCGGGCCAGAAAATACCGCGCGAGGAGAAGCGGGTCGCCAGGCCGCTCGCGCAGGGCGGGGATCCGCACGGGCACGATGTTCAACCGATAGAATAAATCGGCGCGGAAGCGCCCGGCCTCCACCGATGCCTCGAGCGATTGGTTGGTAGCCGAGACGATGCGCACATCGACCTGAATGGAACGCCGCCCACCGACCCGCTCGATGACTTGCTCTTGCAGAAAGCGCAGCATCTTGACCTGCAAGGGCATCGGCAAATCGCCGATTTCATCGAGGAACAGAGTGCCGTTCTGCGCCGTTTCAATCCGTCCCATGGTTTGCTTGACGGCACCCGTAAACGCACCGCGTTCATGGCCAAATAATTCACTCTCCAGCAAATGTTCGGGAATGGCGCCGCAATTGATCGCAACGAACGGGCCCGCCGCCCGCGGTCCCAGATCGTGCAGAGCGCGGGCGAGGGCTTCTTTTCCGGTACCGCTCTCGCCCAGCAGCAACACGGGCACGTTGGTTGCGGCAAGTTTTTCGATATCGCGGCAGATGCGCATCATCGAATCCGAGCCTGTGATGATCCGTTTGATCGGGCTGGAAGTTGCCGTACTGGCCAATTGGCGGTTTTCAGCCTCAAGAGCGTGCAGCCGGAACGCGCGCTCGACGATCAAGCGCAATATGTCGATATCGACCGGCTTTTCATAAAAATCATGCGCGCCACGATCGATCGCCCGCAGCGCATTGGGTTTGCCGGCATTCCCGGTCGCGACAATGACTTTCATGTCCGGCGCCATTTTGAGCATTTGATCGAGCACGGCCATACCTTCGGTGATCCCATCCGGATCGGGCGGCAATCCAAGATCGATAATGGCAACCGGCGGCCTTTGGCGCTCAACAATGGCCATGGCGTCAGGGCGCGCATGAGCCGTCAGGACAGTATGGCCAGGGAACGCCCAGCGATATTGCCGGCACAGGCCCGGGTCGTCCTCGACGATCAACAATACATCTTCACTCATAAACCAAGACGCTCGCAGTCACGATATTTGCTTTCACTGTGGCGTAGATCAGGTCTGGGCAGCCAATTGCGGCATCGCAGCCTCGGCCCGCGGCAAGCTGATCGACATCGTCGTACCCTGGCCTGGAATGCTATGGACTTCAATATCACCCCCCGCTGCACGGATCAGTTCGCGGGCTTGAAACGCCCCAAGCCCGAAACCGCCTTGCTTGGAGGATGTGAAAGGGCGGAACAGACTGTCGTGAATAAAGGCAGCACTCATTCCGACACCCTGATCGGCGATTTCAATTTTTATGTGACCTGGATAACTCCGCAGCCTGACGCTGATCGATTTTCCGGCCACCGACGCATCGATCGCGTTATCGAGAAGATGGCTGATAATAGCATCAAAACTGGCATCCTCCATGGCAACCGCGCCGTCCTGCCCATCGGTGTCAAGCAGAATGGCGGGGCGGCCCGGCATGCTGGCCGCATCAGTGATCAATCGGATGCGATCGAGCGGCCGCGTCATGCTCAGTGTCTCCGAGAACGGCGCCTTCAACCGCGCCAACATGACATTTATTTTATCAACGGAGGCGCGCAATGTCGCGAGCATATCCTGACGGAACTCAGGATTATCCATGTAAGAACTGGCGTTCGAGAGGACCAGTGACAATTGGTTCGACACGTTTTTGATGTCGTGGGCCACAAACGCAAAGCGTTTGCCAGCTTCCTCGAACCGCTTGGCATGCGCCAGCGCTGCCGCGGCGCGCCGCTCCGCCAACACCAGAGATATTTCCCGGGCGACCACGCGGAGCAGGTCAAACACTTCATGGTCAGGGATGAACCCGGCGCGCGGCGGCGCCAGCAGCACCAAGCCGATGGGCCTCGGGCTTTGCGGGTCGGTCAGGGCAACCGCGAGCCAGCTTTGGGGAAATGCGGCGAGCCAAGGCTCTTCCGCTTTGTCGGCAACCAGAATGCCGCCCTCGCGCATAAGCCTGGCCGTCAGTGCGGCGTCCGGTGCTGCATCATCCTCTGGTTCGGGCCAGTTCCACACATCGGCCATACGGAAAGGTCCATCCTGCTCCTCTGTCGCGCGCAGAAAAACGGCACCGGCCGGGCTGTCCACGCTGTCGGCCAGCACTTTGATGACCCGCTGCTCAAGCTGCCCTTCGCCGACCGCACCCAGCGTATCCAGGCAACGCGCCCATTCATGTTGGTAATCGTAGCGACGTGCGAAGAAGTGATCCAGCACCATGATCTTCAGGCGTGACCGCGCCGAGCCCGAGGTCGCAAAAATGGCAACGCCGATGAAGCCGGTGAAGATCAGCGCAATTTCGGCGGCAAACCCCCAGCCGGCGCCGTAACGGCGAAACACTTCGCCGGCGGCAGAAATGCCGACCAGGAACGCGCCGCTGAGAAGGAGGGCCGTGCTGTAGAACACGGCCGAACGTGATAATGAGAGGCTGCGCCGCCAACGGCGTTGCCGGCGCGCAGCAAGCAGGAACAAAGGCGCCAACATCGCATAGACAATGGCTCTGCCATCGATCAGGGAGGCGGATAATTGATGCCGCAAAACGGCATCGCCATATAAAAGAAGTGCGAAGGCTGCCATGCCGGCGATCGCAATCGAGGGCAAATTCATGTGCCAACGGGCTTCGTCACTGGCGTTGCGGTAGATATTTTCAACGACAACCATGGTCGCGACAGCCAATACCAACCGTAGATCCACGGCATCGGCGCCGATCGTGATATCCGCACGCAGCGTCGGCACCAGGCTGATGGCGATGATCACGGGCAGGGCAACGATTGCGATCATCGGGGCAATAATCCGTGAAGGTATCGGGATCAGTGCGGTATGGCGCCCGACGAACCTGCGGCCAAGCGCCAAAGTCGCGACAAGCCAGGCAAACGCTTGAATGATTTCCAGCACCGCGCTGACAAGGTTCAATGGCGAGGTGAACGCGATCGAGATCGACCATAACGCCGTCACCATCGCGGCGATACCGTAGCTGGCCGCCAATTCGGCGGCAGACGCAAAGCGGCCGGCCTCCGATGTCTGGTATAATGTCGAATACGCCTGACTTGTGGCGTGCGAGGCAGGGCGAAGTGCCCGCAGCAAGAAGAAACCGCCGACGCCCAGATAAACTATGGCATCGACGAGATAGAGGAGGGAGGTCGGCGTCATGGCGCGCAGCTGGCAGGATCGTAAGTGCGATCCTGCATTACCGAGCACCCTCCTGGAACAGAACGACCCGAACCGTTGCCGCCAAAATCAACAGATCGAGTAGCAAACAACGATGTTTAACATAATATAAATCGTTGGACAGTTTCATCCGAGCGTCATTCATCGATGCGCCGTAGGGAAAATTGATCTGTGCCCAACCGGTAATGCCCGGTTTGACATAGCTGCGATCCCGGTAGCGGGGGATGTGCGTGTTCAATTCATCGACGAAATTGGGCCGCTCAGGACGTGGACCGATCAAACACATCTCGCCGCGTAATACATTAAAGATCTGCGGAAGTTCATCGATCCGTGTCAGACGCATGAACGCGCCTATACGGGTCACGCGGCTGTCGCCAACGGTCGCCCAGCGCGCCTGACCATCCGCCTCGGCGTCGATCCGCATACTACGGAATTTGATGATCGTGAATTGCCTGCCATGCAAGCCGACCCGCTGTTGGCGATAAAAGACCGGGCCCTTACTATCGAGTTTGATGGCAATGGCGCTGAACAACATCAGGGGGCCAGTGATCAGCAAAAGCAGCAAAGCAATGGTGATATCGAACAGGCGCCGTACAGAACGATCGATATATTCCGTCGAAAACCCATCATGATAAGCGAGCCATCCGGCCGATAGACGATCAATGTCAACGCGCTTTAAGTGCCGCTCGCGAAATTCAATCTCATTATAGACGTGGATACCCAGGCTACGGCAGGTCATCAACGCGTCCGGATCAATCGAACGTCGTGCGTCAGGTGTAACCACGATCGCCCATATCCGATCGGCCTTTAGTTGCGCGGCATCCGCCAGATGATTGATCCCCGACGGCACCACGTTAACGACCCGGAATAGCGGGCCGAATGCGGGGTCTATCCGCTGTTTGGCCCGCGCCCAATCAGCTTCCTGGCCGATGACAAGCAGGCGGCGCTGAAACAGGCCTGCGCGGGTCATGGCGACGAAACTCAGGCGGGTCAGCAACAGGCATAAGGACCAAAGCAGCAGGACCGAGAACAGAAATCGCTCTTGACCGATCAGATAGTCTGCGATGCCGGACCTGAACGAAAGACTGGCCGCCAGGAACACAGCATAACCGATGACCATCGAGCTTATGATGCCGCTCAGTATATGCTGTAAGTTCACATGAGATTTGGGTTGATACAGCCCGACAATCGCTGCCGTGAAACCGGAAAAACAAATGATCCGGACAAATTCAAAAGATGTGTAGTGATAAGTGCGTATCGCCCAGCCGAAATTGTCAATTCCAACAAAAATTACGATATAAGCCACGACAACGAACAGCAACGTGTCCGCTAACCAAAGACCGATCACGTCTTTGGACATAAAATGCCCCGCTAACCGTCCCATCGACGTCTCCACCCGCCCAGCGCACTGAGCCAGTCAATATTGTGAATGTAAAACAATGCCTAGCCGGCATCACAGGTCAATTATCAATCTGCGCTAACGCTCGCCAACCATAACAAACAGCGTCAATCGAAACCGACAATATTGTTGCAAAACCGAACTTGTTAGAGAGATATTTAGAAGCTCAGGGCAAGAGCGTCAACATAAAATTGAGTGACTCAGGATGAATTTACTAATAGTTGTTTTAATTGGGCCAGTCTTCATTTTTTGATATTTTGAGCCCGTCAATTACATCTACAGGAGGTTGTATCTGCCGTCATTTCAGGTCATTCCGACGTTTTGAAATGAAAAAGCAACATCACATACAATCACGGGTTGTATACGCAGACGATAGAAATACACAATTTCAGATTGAATAAAATGCACACTTATAGCTTTGAAAGTTGCAATGAAGCCGGCTTTGTTCGTGTCGGAATGACAATTTCGTTAGTTTGTTCAGGCTGTCATCGTGCGGCTTGCGTGCCAAGCCACGACGAACCAATGATATGGATCGAGAGTTACAACGATTTTAATATGATGATCATAAGGCAGTCCGCCACAGTAACGGCGCCATTGCGTCCTCGCCGCTGTCTTGTCGGTTTGTCAATAATCCCGGCAGGGCCAAAATTGATGGCAAGATCGGTCTTGTTTTGCAAACAAGAAACTATTCACAGGCCTGATATACTCATGTAAGCAACTTCCAGCGCGATGGTTGTGGCTCGAACCATGATCGTCGTTTTTAATTTTTACTTCTCAAAAGCGGGGCACTATTGATGAAACCCCATCATGTTCGTCGTCTGACTATGGGCTTGTTTGTTACTGGTTTGGCTGGAACTTTGGGGCTGACCGGCTGCGCGGCGCCGATGGCGACGTCGGCGGCGATTGCGCCTGTCAGTGCCGAAGCGGCCGGACCGCTTTACCGGATCGGCCCCGGAGATCGCTTGAGTGTCTTTGTCTATGGCTCGCCGGACCTCAGTGTGCACGACCTGCCGGTCCGCCCCGATG
>NCAP01000081.1 GCA_002255495.1 Rhodospirillales bacterium 20-60-12
TGCGCTGCACTTTTGGCGGCGAGCTTCTTGCCGGCCCATGGCTTGGCATTATTGTTTGCCGCGTTTTATCGTGCCGGCGCATTGGTGTTCGGCGGCGGGCATGTGGTGTTGCCCATGCTGCATCAAGCCGTGGTGGCGCCAGGCTGGGTTTCCAATGGCGGATTTCTGGCGGGCTACGGTGCCGCCCAGGCGCTGCCGGGCCCGCTTTTCACCTTTGCCGCCTTTCTCGGCGCGCTGGTGCAGATGAACCATGGCGCACCCGCCGGCCTCGCGGGTGCGACCATTGCCCTCGTCGCGATATTCCTGCCCGGCTTACTGGCCATGTTCGGCATGTTGCCGCTGTGGCATGGGCTGCGCCGTCGCCCCACGGCGCAAGCGACGATCACTGGCGTGAACGCAGCAACCGTCGGCTTGCTGGCCGCTGCCTTCTACAACCCGGTGCTGACCAGCGCGATTGCCGGCCCGCTTGATCTGACCATTGCACTCGGCGGATTTTTGCTCCTGCAATTGCGCCGCACCCCGCCGCTGGCGATCGTTGCATTATGCATCGCCATGGCGGTTTTGCGCGCCCAGTTTTGAAGCCAATTCCGCAATCAGAATTTCGCGGTGATCGAACCGTAGAAAGCCTGCGGCTGGCCAACCAGGACCGAGGCGTAATTATTGCCGTTACTATCCTGCTTGATATTGCTCTCCTGGGTGAAATAACGCCGATTGAACAGATTATCGACATGGAAAGCCACCACCAGCGCCTTCATGATTCCCAATTTCACGGGGATGGTTTTTTCAACACCCAGATTCAACACAAAATACGGCGGCGTCGTGAAATTGGTCGGCGTGCCGGCAAGTGACTGGTTGAGATATTCCGATGAGACATATTGCCCATCGGCACTGGCGCGCCAGCCATTCCAGGTCCAGGCGCCACCGAGGCTGATCAGGTTGTCAGGCACGTTGGCAAGCGGTTGTCCTGCCATGACCGATCCGGCCGCGGAATCTGTGAAGCTCGAGGTGAAATTCGCCTCATTATGCGCATAGTTGAAATAGCCGCTCCAATCACCGGGCACATAGGCGGCAAAGATCGGACCGAAATCATTGGTCAGTTGCAGCTCCTCACCCTGATAGCGCGATGATCCACCATTGCTGGTGGTCGATACCTGAGTGAGCGGATCGGTCACGGTGACGAAGGTATTCGCGAAATCCTCGCGGTAATAATCCACAGTCGCCCCGAAGCCGCCGGTTTCATACCGTAACCCGACCTCGTAATCCTTGACATATTCCGGCTGCACATGCAGCGGCTCGACAATCGGGTTGCCGGCCGGATTATAAACCGCGACGTTCCCGTAATAGGCGCTGATGTCAGGGAATTTAATATTCTGGCCGTAAGCGGCATAAGCATCCAGACCCGGCAGCAATTCATAGCTCGCACCGATTGTCGGCGACGTATAATGCTCGGTGTTGGAAACACTGCCGGCAATGGCGTAATAATAGCCCAGATCATCATGATCCTTGGTGTTGGCGTAGAGATATTTCACACCCGGCGTTATTTTCAGGCGGTCATTAAACAGGCTGATTTCATCCTGCACATAAATCGAACCAAGCGTGCGCTGATCATGCTCGTTCCAGAAATTATTCACCCCCGGTATGATCGGGACCGGGGCTGTGGCGGAGAAATATTCGCGTGAGTGAATTGTGCCAGCGGTCACATTGCCGCCGATGGTGATCATGTTGTGCGGCAAAGCAATTTTCAGGCTCGGCTGAATGCCGGCATCCTGTCCGAAATAGCCGTAAAGATGATAGGCATGTGCCGGGTTTGAGCCGGTATTGGGCAACGCATAGAGAAAATTAGGTTGCGCGAATGCCGGGTTACCGTACGAGGTACGGGTATAATCATTTTCGCCAAAAAATCCCTTCACATCCAGATTGATATTGCTGGCAAGCTGAACGGTCGTGCCGAGCAGGAAGAAATAATTGGTGTCCTTGTTATAAGAATAGGTCTCGTTGGTGGGCCATTCGTAATTCTGCCCGAATTGATCGATCAGCGCGATCGGCACAGTATGGGGTGTGAAGCCGGTATTGGTGTTGTATATGAAATTGCCATATATTTTCCCCAATCCATCCAGAAACGGCGTCTCGGCGGCATAATAGAGATTATTATTTTGGTCGCTGGTATTCTGCTGCCAGCCATCGCTGGTCTGCCGCTCGACCGAGACCATCTGCTTCAGCCCGCCCACAACACCCGAATTGATCGATGCGTGATAGTCGAATGTATTGAAACTGCCATAGCCGAAGCCGGCTTCCCCGAATAATCCATCGGTCGGCTCACGGGCTTTATAATTGATCGTGCCGCCCAGTGAATTATATGAGTTCACCGCCGGATTATTGATGCCGCGATAAATATCGACACCGTCGAAATCATTGGTCGTGACCAGCACGTTATTGCGGTTTGACGCCTGATTGGTGACGCCTGAATTGAAAATATCATTCACCGCGATACCTTCGAACGTCTCGGAGAATTGACCTGAATTGAAGGAACGGAATGTGATGTTCGTGCGCATGCCGTTCGGGCCGGACTGGGTTGCGGCGATCGAGGGCTGTTGATTCAGAATCGTTTGCGCGCTGGTCGCGGGCGAAGCATTACGCACCTGGGCCTTGGTGATTTTACTCACCGAATAGGTCGCTTTCAACGGCAAGGTTTTGCTCGCCACGGGCTCAGCAGGCTGCGCACCGCCCGATGCCGAGACCGAACCGGCATTCACCGTATCGCCCGGCACAACCACGTTGCCGCTCAACGATGTCGATTGCGCCAAAGCAGTACGCAGGCTGATCGCACAAGCCACACTTATAATCGCCAAGCCAAAACCACGCTTTACCGCGTCCATCGTTCATTGCCCCGCTTCGTTGCCGTGTTAGCCATGTCATGCATGGCGGAGCCGCGCCCTTAGCTGGTTTGCATGACGCGCCGATGAAGCTTCGATGGCAGGGCGATGACGATGCCCCGCACAGCCGGTTGCCGGCGCACTTGCGGAATCACTGTGGCAAGCCGATCACAGTATCATGCTGCATATCGTCAAGCTCGCGGTCGGGGTTCGTGATGTCCCGCACCTCACCGAAATTCAGGCCCGTCGGCTGAAAGCTGACCCGCCTTTGCGTCACCAAACCCGCAACGCGCCTCGCCGCGCGCCCGAGATCATCGATGGCGGGTCGATCTACTGGGTCATCACCGGCGCCATTCTGGTGCGCCAGCGCATTCTTGATATCATCGAGGATCGCTGGGACGATGACAGCAAATGCAGCGGCCTGGTGCTCGACCCGCAATTGATCCGGGTCCAGCCACGCGCCATGAAGCCGTTTCAGGGCTGGCGCTATCTCGCACCGGCCGATGCTCCGGCTGATATCGCCGCCGGAGCGAGCCCCGAGGCCATGGATGAGATGCCAGCGGATATGCGCCGGGCACTTCATGGCCTGGCGCTTTTATGAGGCGTTGCCTCTGCCGTGAATTGACAGGGCATGAAGCTATCGCTACCCCGCCCCCCGGTAACGAGAGGACCGTTCCATGGCGGTAACCGCCTTCATATTTCCTGGTCAGGGCAGCCAGTCTGTCGGTATGGGTCGCGATCTTGCCGCGGCCTTCGCCCCTGCGCGCGCCGTATTTGAAGAGATCGACGAGACCCTCAAGCAGAAATTGCAAAAATTGATGTTCGAGGGACCCGCTGAAGACCTCACCCTCACTGAAAATGCCCAGCCCGCTTTGTTTGCGGTCTCGCTTGCGGTGCTGCGGGTGCTTGAGGCCGAAGCCGGATTGGTGGTGGCGCACAAAGCCGCTTTGGTCGCAGGCCATTCCCTTGGCGAATACAGCGCCTTGGCGGCAGCCGGGGCGTTCTCCATCGCTGACGCCGCCAAATTGCTGAAATTGCGCGGCCAGGCGATGCAGCGGGCGGTGGCGCCGGGTGTCGGTGCAATGGCGGCCTTGCTGGGTGTGGAAATGCCCGTCGCCATCGAGATTTGCGCAGAAGCCGAACAGGGTCCCGAAGGCCGCCAAATTGTCGGCGTCGCGAATGATAATGGCGGCGGCCAAGTGGTTATTTCCGGCCATAAAGAAGCCGTCGAGCGGGCGATCGACATCGCCAAGGCCCGCGGCGTCAAGCGGGCGATGATTTTACCCGTCTCAGCACCTTTCCATTGCGCGCTGATGGAACCTGCCGCCGCCGAGATGGCGGAAGCCCTGGCGCAAACACCGCCCAAAGCCACCTTATTGCCGATTATCGCCAATGTGACCGCGGCAAAAGCCAGCGAACCCGCACAGCTCACGGAGTTGCTCATCCAACAGGTCACCGGCACCGTTCGCTGGCGCGAATCGATCATTGCCATGACCGACATGGGGGTGACGAATTTTGTTGAACTCGGAGCCGGCAAAGTGCTGGCCGGTCTGGTCAAGCGCATCGCCCCTGATGCGACCGTGACCAGTTGCGGCACGCCTGCGGATATCGAAACCTTGGTGAAGACGCTCTGATGTTCAAATTAGACGGCCAAACCGCCCTCGTAACCGGCGCCTCGGGCGGCATCGGCGCTGCCATTGCCCATGCGCTGCACGCCCAAGGTGCGGTGGTTGCCCTATCGGGCACAAGGCGCGACGCGCTCGACGCACTGGCGGCGAGGCTTGGCCAGCGGGTGCATGTCATTGAAGCCGACCTTGCCGACCCCGCAGCCCCTGAGGCTTTGATCGCCGCGTGTGAAGCCGCCATGGGCCGCACCGATATTCTGGTCAATAACGCCGGACTGACCAAGGACGGCCTGGCCTTGCGAATGAGTGACGCGGATTGGGCGAAAGTGCTGGAGATCGATCTCGCCGCACCGTTCCGGCTCAGCCGGGCAGCGTTGAAATTCATGCTCCGCCGCCGCGCCGGGCGGATCATCAATATCGGCTCGATCGTCGGCACTACCGGTAATCCGGGCCAGGCGAATTATGCCGCCGCCAAAGCCGGGCTGATCGGTCTGACCAAATCGCTGGCCCAGGAAGTTGCCTCGCGCAATATCACGGTCAATCTGGTCGCTCCGGGCTTCATCGAAACGCCGATGACCGATGTGCTGAACGCCGCGCAAAAGAACGCGTTGACCGAGAAAATCCCGCTCGGCCGGCTCGGCAGCCCTGCCGATGTGGCCGCCGCGGTCACTTATTTGGCCTCACCGGAAGCCGCCTGGGTCACCGGGGCGACATTGCATGTCAATGGCGGCATGGCCATGATCTGAGAGCGGCCTGCAGCCGGCTGGTTGGCTATGCGCGGAGGGCGTGCTAAGCGCCCGAGAATCATTAAGAGGAGAGTGGGTTATCATGAGCGAAATCGCCGATAAAGTTAAGAAGATTGTCGTTGAGCATTTGGGCGTGGACGAAGCGAAAGTGACCCCCGAGGCCTCGTTTATCGACGATCTGGGCGCTGACAGCTTGGACACGGTTGAATTGGTTATGGCATTCGAGGAAGCGTTCAGCGTCGAAATTCCCGAAGACGCAGCCGAGAAAATCACCACAGTCAAAGACGCGATCGACTATATCGAGAAGCAAAAAGCCGAATAAGGCTCCGGCTTTCAGGGGGAAACGGTCATGCGTCGCGTCGTCGTCACAGGCATGGGCGTCGCCAGTCCATTAGGGCTGGGGGCTGAACATGTCTGGAAACGCCTAATCAATTCCGAGTCCGGCATTCGGGTGATCAGTTCGTTCGATACGACCGAGCTGACAGCCAAAATTGCCGGTCAGATCCCGGCTGGCAAGCGCGCCGATGGCTGCCTGGATCTGGGCGAGTGGATTCCCCACAAAGACCAGAAAAAGATGGATCCATTCATCCATTACGGCATTATTGCCGCCGTCCAGGCGGTTGAGGATTCCGGTTGGATTCCGCAAACCGAAGAAGAAAAATACGTCTCGGGCGTGATGATCGGTTCGGGTATTGGCGGATTGCAGCAGATTTATGATGCCTCGATCATGGTCCATGAAGGCAAAGCGCGCCGGCTGTCACCCTTTTTCATCCCCTCGGCCCTGATCAATCTGATCTCAGGCCAGGTTTCGATCCGATACGGCTTCAAGGGCCCGAACCACTCCGCCGTCACCGCCTGCGCGACAGGTGTTCACGCCATTGGCGACGCTGCACGTCTGATCATTCACGGCGATGCGGATGTGATGCTCGCCGGCGGTGCCGAAGCGGCGGTGACACCTCTTGGTATTGCCGGATTCTGCGCCTCGCGCGCATTATCAACCGATTTCAACGACCGGCCGGCCATGGCATCGCGGCCTTGGGATAAAGACCGCGACGGGTTCGTGATGGGCGAAGGGGCAGGCGTTTTGGTGCTCGAGGAATATGAGCACGCCAAAGCCCGTGGTGCCAAAATCTACGCTGAATTCGCCGGCTACGGCATGTCGGGCGACGCGCATCACATTACCGCACCCGCCGATCATCACGACGGCGCGTTCCGGGCGATGAAAGCCGCCCTGAAATCCGGCGGGCTGACGCCGGCGGACATTCAATATGTCAATGCTCACGGCACATCGACGCCGATGGGCGATGATTTGGAACTCGAAGCGGTGGAAAATCTGTTCGGGGCCGACGCTAAAAATATCGCGATGTCCTCGACCAAATCAGCGACCGGCCATCTGCTCGGTGCCGCCGGTGCGATCGAGGCCGTATTCTCGATTTTGGCAATCCGCGACGGCATTGCCCCACCGACCCTCAATCTCGATGAGCCCAGCCGGGCGAGCGTGATCGACCGGGTGGCGCACACGGCGCAAGAACGCAAAATCAATATTGCGCTGTCCAATAGTTTTGGCTTTGGCGGCACCAACGCGTCGATCTTGTTCCGGGCGCCCACCTGATCATGAGCATGCGCTCGATTTGAAGGGCATTATGCGCGGCGGCCGGGGCCGGCTGATTTTGATCCTGATGGTGCTGCTCACTGCCCTCAATCTCGGGCGGATGGGGAGCCAGCAAACATTTGACGGCCCGGCCTTGCTCGCCACGACCAAAATAATAGTGATCCGACCGGGATCACTTCCTTCCGTCGGGCGACAATTGCAAAATCAGGGGGTCATTCGGCACCCCGATTTATTTGCCCTTGCCGCCTGGCTGACCCGCAATGCGGGTCCGGTTCATGCCGGGGAATTCAGCATTCCGGCCCATTCAAGCTTTCACCAGATCCTGAACATTCTGCGTTTCGCGCCGGTGGTTCAGCATCAGGCGACGATTCCCGAAGGGCTGACCGGCCCGCAAATAGCCGCCATCATCAATGAATTGCCCGAAGCCACCGGCCATGTGGCGGCACCGGCCGAAGGCGCGGTTCTGCCGCAGACTTATGATTATGCCCGCAATACCCCGCGGCGCGCCATATTGGCACGCGCCGAAGCCGCGATGACTCAACTTCTGGCCCAAGCCTGGGCCGGTCGGGCCGACAACCTGCCGATCAGCACGCAAGCGCAAGCGCTCACCCTCGCCTCGATCGTTCAGCAGGAAACGCCACTGGCGGCAGAACTGCCAAAAATCGCCGCCGTGTATGAAAACCGTTTGAAGCAGAACATGAAATTGCAAGCCGATCCCACCGTCGTGTTTGCGGCCTCGGGCGGCGGCACGGCGTTGGCGGGCGGCATTACCCGCGCCGATCTGGCATTGAACAGCCCCTATAATACCTATCTGCATCACGGTCTGCCGCCCGGCCCGATCTGCGCACCGGGCGCCCTTGCCATCGAGGCTGTGCTGCACCCCGCAGTCAGCGATGATTTATATTTTGTCGCAACCGGCCAGGGCGGCCATGTCTTTGCGGCAAATTTCGCTGAGCAATTGGCCAATATCGCGCGCTTTCGCGCCAGCCAGACCGGCCGGCCTTAACGCGCTCATTATTCGCCGGAGAGTTCGCGCCGCCTGCGGTCCAGCTCCTCGGTATAGCGGCGCAGCGCATATTGCTCGGTCAATAAACCGACAATGCGCTTGGTCTCGGGTCCATCGACCACCGCCAAGGCGTCGCTCTCGGCTTCCTCGAAGGCACTGATCGCTTCCTTCACCGTCATTTGCGGGGTCAGAAAATGCGTCTGGTGATGCAGCAGATCATGCACGCTCAGGGCTGACTGGCCCATGGCATGCGCCTCCGAGGGATGAGCGATACCGGCATAACGTTCGTCGGAATCCAGCACCACCACGCGCTGCGCCGAGCCGAGCGGAAATTCCTGCCGGAAATGATCGATGTCGATATCCTCGTGAACGACATGCTCGTTCTTGCGCATCATCCTTCCCACGGTCAGGCTGTGGATCCATCCGATATCGACCGCGCTGCGGATCGCCTCGCCGCGCAAATGAAACCGCCATGTGGTGAAGGAGTAGCCGAACGCCCGGCGCACGGTGATCGCCGCTACGATGGACGCCGCAAGAACCGCCATGGTGATCGAAAAATTATTGGTACTCTCCAGTGCCAGGAAGGTCATGGTCATGGGCCCGCCGACGATGGCCACCGCCATCGCACTCATCCCGACCACGGCATAAAACCCGGTCGGCATCGGTGCAACAAACGGCAGCAACGCCACACCTGCGGCAAATACCTTGCCGAACAGCGAGCCCAAGAAAAGTGAGGCGAAAAACAGGCCGCCGCGAAATCCCGAACCGATCGAAAAGGCCGACGCCACCGATTTAAGCAGCAAGAACATCAGGGCGAGTACAAACGGATAAGCGATGGCGATGCCTTCATGCAACGCCGAATGGCCCGAGGATAAGGCTTTGGGGGTGATACTGCCGAGCAGTCCGACCACGGCGCCGCCCAGCACCGGCCGCAACCACACCGGAATGCCCGAGCGGCGGAACATCGCCTCGATCAGCGTGACACCGCGCATGATCGCTATGCCGCCAAATCCAGCCAAAACGCCCAACACAACGACCATCGGATAGGCCGAGTTGGGGATCATCTGCGGCAGCACAACATCGAGCGGCGGTGAACCACCGACCAAGGTTTGCACCGCCAGCGTACCGGCCAGCGAGGCAATAACCACCATCGGCAATGTCGCGATCGAATAAGTGCCGATAACCAGTTCGATGCCGTAAAACGCGCCGCAGAGCGGGGCATTGAAGGCGCCGCCAATAGCCGCCGCTGCACCGCAGCCGACTAATACCCGCAAATCGTTGCGCCGGACTCGGAAACTGCGGCCGATGCGCGAGGCGATACCCGCGCCAAGCTGTGCATAGCCCGCCTCCATCCCGACCGACGCACCGACCCCGTTCGACCAGACGGTCTGACCCGTTACGATCAGACTGTCAGATAACGAGAGTCTGCCGCCATACAGAGCGTTGGCTTCAATCGGGTCGACCAGATTTCCCGGCCTGAAGCGTGCCAGCAGCCAGATCGCGATACCGAGCACAACGCCGCCCAGCACCGGGACAAAAAACGCCCGCACAGGGGAAATGCTCGCCGAGGCGGAAAGCCCCTGGCCCACCGGCAGGGCAAATAGCCGCTGATGCATCATCTCGCTGATCAAATTCATGATCGAGACGCCGATGCCCGCAAGCACCCCCACCCCGACCGCCAGAATGGCCAGCCAGATTTCGTCCGCACGAACCAGAGCCCGCAACGTTTGCGGCGCGTTCAGCACCCATGTGTTTATGGGCTTGCGGAATTTATCGACGGCGGGTTTCAGCCCGCCACCGCGTAAAATCGAACTCGACATCCGTGGTCAACCAACTCTTGCAACCGAACATTCGGCTTACATGTCACTTGCCGCCGATTTATGGCTGCATCAAGGCGAATGCCTCAACCAAGTGACAATTTGGCGCCAACATGTGGTGTAATTGTCACGTCGATGGTTTTCAGCGCGCCATCTTGCCATTGTTGGGTTGTCGCAAAAACCGGCTGGTTCTGCCCCGCCGGCGAAAAACCAGCGCCCCAGCCATTGGCCAGAGCACCGGCTGGCAGGTTGAGCTTGGCAAGAGCGGCCGGCAGAGCGGCCGGCTTGTCGCCCGCCTTGTCACCCATCTCGTCGAGCGTGCGCAACACCAGATCCGTCCCAACATAGCAGGTCAGGCTCTCAGCCCCGCGCGGCGGCACCGCATAGCGGCGCATATACGCCGCCGCTATGGACGCTGAAGCGCCCTGGGCCGCATAAAGCGGCGGTGCGACCACCATGGTGCCCTCGAGCGCCTTGCCCAGCGCATATGAAGTGGCCCCCAACCCATAGCCGCTGCCTGCCCCGATAATCATGCGCGGCCGCCAGGCCGCAGCTTCCAGCGCCTGATAGAAGGCCAGAACATCGTTGGGCTGGCCTGCATGAATCACGACATCCGCGGCAGCCCGCTTCATCCGCCCCACTTGCGCGGTCAAATCCATGGCATCGCGCGCGTAACCGATCGATAGCAGCACCGGCAAGCCCGCGTTCTGGCAGACTTTCAGCATCGCGGCGGCGAATGAGCCGTCGGATGCGCCTTCGTCGAACAGCAGCACCAATTTCAGTTTATCAAGCGCCAAATGCCAGCCGGGCAACAACATCCCGGTCAGCGCCCTCAGGCATTGATCGGCGATCAAGCTTGCGTTCAATCCGGTCCGGAACAAACCTTTGAAACCACGCGTGGTAATCGCATCGGCCGACGCGTCGAGCTCGATGAAATCAATATTCGCCAACTCCGAGGCCGCACTCGCCGCGAACGATAACGCCGATGACCCCGTGCCGAGGATCAATCCGGCCCCCTTCGCCACCAGCGCCTTCACCGCACCCTCGGCATCGGCCGATGCCACGGCATCCTGATGCAGCAGCCGGACCATCGCGCCACCGACGCCGCCCGCGCCATTGATCGCATCGACCGCGAGTGTGACCCCGCGAAACGCTTCGTCCCCGACCAGCGCCAGCGGCCCGGAGAAGGGAAAAATGCTGCCGACGACCAAAGGCAGGTCAGGCGCGGGCTGTTTGCCCGCGGCGCGCGCCACAGCCGGCACAGCGGCCGAGGACGCAGCGAGGCCAGCAATCAGCGCGCGACGCGAGAGGCAAGGTTTCATGCGGCGGGACCATGCCCAAGCCGCGCCCCAGGCGCAATCACCCCCAGCTTGGCGGACGCGCCCTGGTCAGTGCGGCGCAGAATCTCTACATGCGGTTTATCGTTTAAAAAACAACAAATCTGTCCCCTGGAAGGCGCTGCCATGTCCCTGCCCCTCATGATGAACCAGATCAGCGCAGAACCAGCGGGCGGGCCCGACGTTCTGCATCTCGTGCAAGGTGAGCGGCCACAGCCGCGCGCCGATGAAATTCTGATCCGGGTGCAGGCCGCGGGCGTGAACCGCCCTGATGTCCAGCAGCGCAAAGGGCTTTATCCACCACCGCCCGGGGCCAGCAAGCTGCTCGGGCTGGAGGCCGCCGGCGAGGTTGCAGCACTGGGTGCCGACGTGACCGGCTGGACCATCGGCGCGCCGGTCACCGCCCTGTGCAATGGCGGGGCATATGCCGAATATGTCACCGCCCCGGCCTCGCAATGCCTGCCCTGGCCTGCTGGTTTCAGCGCCGTTCAGGCCGCGGCCTTGCCGGAGACCTATTTCACTGTCTGGGCCAATTTGTTCGACATGGGACATCTGCGGCCCGGCGAATCGGTCCTGATCCATGGCGGCAGTTCGGGCATCGGCGTCACCGCCATTCAGCTTGCCACGGCGTTGGGGGCGAGGGCCTATGCAACAGCGGGATCGGCAGAAAAATGCGCAGCCTGTGAAAAACTCGGCGCCGCCGCCGCGATCAATTACCGCACCGCTGATTTCGTCACTGAAATCGAGCTTCTGACGGATAAAAAAGGCGTCGATGTCGTGCTCGACATGGTCGGCGCGCCTTATACGCCCGGAAATCTGAAAATACTCGCCCGCGATGGCCGGCTCGTGCAGATTGCCTTTTTGAACGGCAGTAAGGTGGACAATTTGGATCTGCTGCCGGTGATGCTCAAACGCCTCACCATCACCGGCTCAACCATGCGCCCACGCACCAGCACCGAAAAAGCCGCCATTGCCCAGGCCTTGCACAAAACCGTCTGGCCATTGCTCGAAGCCGGGCGCTGCCTGCCGGTGATCAGCGCGGTATTCCCGCTGGCCCATGCAGCCCAGGCGCATCATTTGATGGAAAGCAGCGCCCATATCGGCAAGATCATGCTGCGTATGGATTGAGCGCGCATGATGCGAGACAGACAAGGTCTGACAATCGCTCCATCTGACGCCATCTAAAGGCCATGGATCATTATTTTCCACGCGCCATCGGGCCGGCCGGCGAAGAAATATTGGATATTCCGCTCTCGCCGGCGGCTTTGCCGCATGTCACCAAGCGCGACATGGAGCAGGCCTGGGCCGCCGCGCGCGACGCCGCCATTGCCGAACAGCCTGGCCCGCCGCGCGGCTTTCGCTTTGCCAGCGTGCCGGACGGGCTGCATCTCGCACTTATCGACCCCGACGCACGCTGCTGGGCCGATGCGGTTGACCGCATTGCCGATCTGGCGACCCCGCACGGCGTGTCGCTCTGCGTACGGCTGCTCGCCCTCGTCGAGTTGATCGGCCGGGCCGAATGGCTGCGCCCGTTTATTTCGATTAAGCGCGATGGCGCGGCCGTCTCACCACATTTGCTGCACGCCGCCGCCTTTGCCCGCTTGACGGATAGCGGCGGCTTCGACGAAACCGGATTGCGCCATTTGCTGGTGCGCCCGGATATTTCAAACCAAGGACCCACCCCATGATGCGCCCCGCTTTGCTCGCTGTGCCGATCATCACGCTGCTCGCCGGGTGTGCCACCAACCCGCCGCCGACCGCGGCGCAAAATGCTGACCTCTCGGCCTGCACCCAGCAAGCCGACGCGCGCGACGCCGCGCACCATTTCGCCTATCTCTCCCGCACCGACCAGTTCGGCACGCCGCGCGAGGGAGCACCCGATCAGACCTACGTCTCGAACAAACTCGCCCAATTGAATGACCGCGATCAGGATATTCGCAATTGCGTAAATTACGGCAACACCCAGACCGATAGTCTGCACAGCGCACCCCTGCCCGCCCCGCGGATTATCGGCCCCGCTCCGTAGCGCAAACCTCATCCAATTGAACGGACAGGGACCACCCGATTGCCCTGCCCGGAGCAGCCGGGTAGAGACTGGCGGCTCGATCAGGGAGTTTTATCATGAGCCGCATTATCCGTACCGAGCCCAACGAAATTCTGGCCAAGGCCGTTGAATATCATGGGTTTATCTATCTGCAGGGCGTCGTGGCACGCGATACGAAAGCGGATGTCAGCGGGCAAACCAGCGACATTCTCGCCCAGATCGACGAATTGCTGGAAACCCACGGCACCGACAAAACCCGGCTGCTGCAAGCCCAGATCTGGCTGACCAACATCAATGACCGCGCCGCGATGAACAAAATCTGGTCGGCCTGGCTGCCCGAGGGCCTCGCCCCCGCACGCGCCTGCGTCGAGGCGAAACTCGCTGATCCGGCCTATCTTGTGGAAATTATGATTACCGCCTGCCGGTAACATGCCGGTAATATATCGTATTATTTCGGCACACGATTCCGCGATCATTTTTCAAAATTTTCACTAACGAAATGATGCATTAAGACATAATTAGGAAAATTGTCTTAATATCAGCTATGCTGCGATGGTAAAACGTAGAAAAATAACTTGGTGTGGCAATTTTGTCGCGTCCAAGGGTTGTCCCAATTGCAATCCACCCGTAACGCATTGTCATACCGGCGGGGCGCCGGGATAACGTTTAGAGGCTAAACCTTAAGTCTGGGAGACGGGGTCAGTATGCAGGGCGACGAGATCGGATCAGGTTTTCTATGCGCAGTCGCCGGCATGATTCTCATGTCCATGTGCCTCCCCCGAGCAGCTCACGCCGAAACCCACCGCGCCGTCCGGCACGCCTCGACAACCGCCAAACACACTGTTCACGAAATGGCCCGCCGTGCCGTACACAAAGTCACCGGCCACGAAATCGCCAGCCGCAAAATCGTCCACAAAGTCGAAACCGCGCGCCTGAGCAGCCATGAAGTCACCAGGCTGCATGAAGCTGAACGGCACCGTGATGTCGGCCATATACGGATGGCCAGCGCCCATTATTACCGCCCGACCTATCGGCACTCCTACATCGAATGCGTGCCCTATGCGCGGGAAATTTCGCATGTGGAACTCTCCGGCGATGCATTCCTCTGGTGGGCCGAAGCCGCTGGCCACTATCAGCGCGGCTCGGAACCCGTCCCTGGCGCCATTTTGAATTTCCGCTCGATCCGCAGGATGCCGCTCGGACATGTCGCTGTCGTCGAGAAGGTCATCAACAACCGGGAAATACTGGTCAATCAGGCGAATTGGGAACCGGGCCGGGTCACCACCGATGTCCCAGTGGTCGACGTTTCGCCCCGCAATGACTGGACCGATGTGCAAGTCGCCCTTGGCGATGGCCGCTTTGGGTCCTCCTACCCAACTTATGGCTTCATTTACAGCCAAGCCCCCTCGGTTGGACCGGTTGGCACAGCAATCGCCAGCAACAATGCAGCCCAGCCTGCGGCCAGCGAAGTGGCCGAGGCGCCGCGCCTGAATACCAGCCTGCTGCATGCCATCAATGCCGACGCGCCGGACCACAATTTGAAATAGCCGATCCGGCGCTTACAACCGCTCCCAATGGTCAGGCTGCCTTGTTGGCGTTATGATTGCCGGCATGACAAATGATAATAACGACACCCATTATTACGAACCCAAAGCGGGCCACGGCCTGCCGCACGATCCGTTCAATGCCATCATCGGTCCACGGTCCCGCCGATTCTGGGCTTTTCCAGCAACGGCGCCAAAGACAGCCTGCGCAATGTCCGCGAAACCGGCGTATTCGTGTGGAACCTCACCACCCGTAAACTCGCCGAACAGATGAACATAACCTGCGCCGCCGTGCCCTATGGAAGCGATGAATTCACCCTCGCCGGCCTGACCCAAGCCCCCTCACGCCTGGTCGATGTGCCGCGCGTCGCCGAAAGTCCGGTGAATTTCGAATGCAAAGTCACCGATATCATTCAATTGAAAGATCATCACGGCACTGTCGTGCCGGCTTGGCTCGTCCTTGGTGAAGTGGTGGCCGTCCATATCAAACAATATCTGCTGAAAGACGGTATTTTCGATACGTTCGGTGCCAATATCGTGCTGCGCGGCGGCGGCCCCTCCGCCTACGCCCAGATCGATCCGCATACACGATTTGACATGATCAGGCCGGCCTGAGCGTCAGTTCTGCCAACGCCACAAACTCCGCCACACTCAATGTCTCGCCGCGGCGTGTGCCATCAATCCCGGCCCGCTCCAGCAAGTCAGCGCCGCCCACTGATTTGAGCGCCACCCGCAGCATCTTGCGGCGCTGGCCGAACGCAGCCGCCGTCACCCGCTCGATGGCGGCGAATAACGCAGCACGCGGCTGCTCAGGCCTCGGCACCAGTCGCACCACAGCCGATTCCACCTTCGGCGGCGGCGAAAATACGCTCGCCGGCAAGCGCATGACGATCGATGCCTCACAAACCAACTGCGTCAGCACCGATAAACGCCCGTAAGCGGCACTATCAGGTGCCGCCACTAATCGCGCGGCGACCTCCAACTGAAACATCAATACCATGCAGCGATAACAACCAGCTTCAGCCAGCCAGCGCACCAGCAACGGCGTTCCCGCATTATACGGCAAATTCGCCACAATCGCGCGCGGCGATGCAACCAAATCCGGCACCCGCACCCGCAACGCATCACCCGCCACAACCACCAAACGGCCCGGAACCGCCGCCGCCAAATCCTCACACGCCGCCACCGCCCGCGCATCCAACTCAATCGCACTGACCGACGCCGCATCACTACCGACCAAAGCCCGCGTCAATCCACCCGGACCCGGACCAACCTCCACCACATGAACTCCCGACAAATCACCGGCCAGACGAACAATCCGGTCGCAAATCGCCTGATCCAATAAAAAATGCTGCCCTAACGATTTCCGCGCCGCCAATCCATGACGCTCCACCACCGCCCTTAATGACGGCAAACCCTCCGGTAGGACGCTCATCGGGACAGCAGGACCAAGGGGTGTTGCCCCTTGGAGCCCCACCAAAGGCTAAGCCTTTGGAAACTTTGAATATGGCTCTGCCTGAAAGGGGGCTGAGCACGGCGGTTCAACGAGCGCGTTCGGCCCCCTTTCAGGCAGAGCCGCGTCTCAGGGTCCAGGGGATTATCCCCTGGCGGGGGTTTAGAGGGCAGAGCCCCCTGATCTTGCCGAGCCCAACAGGCACCCAACCAGTGGGTTGGCATCAGGTTGGGGTGTCGATGAGGGCTTGGCGGTGCAGGGTGTCCATCAGCTGTTGGGATTCGAGATTGACCCGGCGGTGCAGCAGCGACTCGGCGATTTGATCATCGCTGGGCAGTCCGGAGGTTTGTTGCGCGCGGCTGCAGACCATGACGACCGCGACTCCATCGCCCGAGACCAGTGGTTCGCTGGCCTGATTGAGCGGCAGGCTGTTCAGCAGGGTCTGGAATTGCGGCGGCTGGACGGTTGCGAGATTGACCGGGCCGGGATCATCGGGGCGAGCATTGCCGGCTGCTTGGTTGGCGGCGGTCATGCCGGCGCAATCATGGACGGATGCGCGGATGCTATTGGCTTTCGCCAATTGGGCGAGTTGCTGGGTGTCGGGTTGCTGATTCGGCGCCAGTTTGTTGGTGAAGGGCAGGAACACCTGACGGATACGCAATATGGTTGATTGTTCCTCGCCGAATTTGCGGCTGCCCAAGAGTTCGACAATGGAGTAGCCGCCGGCCACGCGCACCGGGTCGCTGATGGCGCCGGTCGGCATGACCGTCACGATTTTGGCGACGGCGGGATCGAGCGTGCTGGGATCTACAAACCCCCGATCGCCGCCTTGCAGCGCACTCTGGCTTTGGCTGAACTGAGCGGCCACGATGCCGAACGGCGCGCCGGCTCGTAATTGTTTAATCACGGTTTGGGCAAAGCTCGCGGCACTGGCGGCATCGGCGGGCTTATCGATCGGGATGAAGATTTCCGCGATGTGATATTGGGTTTTGCCGATTTGCGATTGCAAGGCGCGTTTTTCCGCGGCGACGTCCTGCGGGGTTGGCTGGACATCTTGACCGAGGGCTTTTTTCAGCACCTGGGTCCAGCCGATTTCGATGCGCAATTGGTTGACCAGGGTGGAGAAATTAATCCCCGCCGCGGCCAGTTTGGCGCGCAAGCCGCCGGGCGGCAGCCCGTTGCTTTTCTCGATATTTTGCACAGCGGCTTCAATCGCTGCTTCCGGCACCGCGATGTGATCTTTTTCGATTTCCTGCAATTGCAGGGTCTGATCGATCAGTTCGCTGCGGATTTGCGGCGCGAGGCGAGCGAGCAAAGCAGGGTCGGGCGGCAAGCCGGTCGATAAGGCAAACAGCCGGCTGCGATTGGCGACATCCTGGTTGGTGATCACCTGGCCATTGACCACCGCGGCAATCGAGGCTGATTGCGCGAAGGCAGGATCACTGCCCCCGAGACAGCCAATGCCGATCGCCAGAACGGGTGTCACAACGGCGGACAGAAAGCGGGCGCGAGAAAACTTCATAGAGTGCTGAATCCGATATTGCCGAGAGTCTTGAGGGTGATCTGGAACAGCAAAGTGGTGCCGCCATGATCCAGATTGAACGAGGTAAAGCGGCGATAGAATGTCAGATTGAAGGCGGTGCATTCATTTTGCCAGGTTGCGCTGGCCGCCGCGTTATCGAAGGCACCGGTCGTCAGATTGCGCTGGGTGGCTGCAGAGAGAGACCAGGCGCCGAAATTGGTCGATATGCCGGCGGTGATTTCATGCCGGGCCACGTAATATGATGCCGGGGGCGGACCTGCCTGATCGTAGAGAAAATACGGGTTGGTCGAGGAGTATAAATAGCCGCCGGTAAAAGACAGCGCATGACCGCCGACGGTTGCCGTCGTGTCAATCAAGCGGGCGCCGAGATCACGATGATCAAGCCGGGTCCGATAACTGAAATTCAACCATTTGACGGGTGCGACAGTGGCCCGCGCCACGATATCGGAAATATGATCCGACAGTCCCGAACCGACCGGATAGACATTGTCTTTGTGCGCCCGGTAGGATTGCCCGATAAGCCCGTCCATCCAGGCGCCCGACGGCAGATACCAGGCGGCATGCAACCCGACATCGGCGCGTTCGCCGCCTTCGATCCGGTCAATCCCGGGAAAACGATTGAGGCTGAATAAATTCGCGTCGGTAAATTCCAGATCCAGACTGTCTTCGTTCGGCAGCCGGATATTCTGCGACGAGCCGACATTGGGTGCCGCGACCAGTTGGAGCCGCGGTTCAATGATCTGGGTGCCGTAAGCGCCGGCCGAGCGGATGAACGGCCAGCGCATGGCCAGCGCGGCATAGGCCATGGCCCGGCCGGTGCCGGCAGAATCGATGGGCGTGAAATTCGGCTGCTGATATAAATGGGTTGCTTCATAGGCGGCGGTAATGACCCGGCCACGCAGCGTCCATAACGTGCCATCCGGGCCGTTCAGCGGCAATTCGTAATTGCCGCTGAAGGCAGCGCGGCGGGTATTGGTGCCGACCGTTCGGATCACGTTGAACGCATCGGCATTGAAGCTGAATCGGCCGCCGAACTGATCGGGCGCACCGAAATAATCATATTGGGCGTGCGGCAGCACGATCGGCAATTGATTTTGCGATATTGTCGCAACCAGCCCTTGGAAAAACTGCGCATCTACGCGGGCATAAGCGCCGGGCGCGAAGCCCTCGATATAGGCGTTACTCGCCAGGAAGGCCGAATTGGGCAGCACCCGGAAATCGTTCAGATAAGTCGTCGAGGAGGTTCGGTCATAGGTGAAACCGGCGCGCCAATTGGAATTGATATCGAACACGCCGGTTGAGAAAATCGCGTTTTGAAATTCACCCTGATCCTGACCGCCTGAGACATCTATATGCAACTGCCCATCATTGAAGGCTTTGCGATATTTTACTTCCAGCACCGGCCCGCTGCGCGAGGCGATAATCGGTTCGATCGTGACATCGGAGCTTTTATCGATGACATAAAAATACGGCACCGCCGCGAAAAAACCGATATGCGTCGAATTGCCGGCAGCCGGGATCAACAAACCAGATTGCCGCTTTACCGAAGGATCGGGCTGCGAGAAATACGGCAGATAGACAATCGGGAAGCCGTAAATTTCCAGCTCAGCGTCGTGATATTCAATGATTTTATGCTGCAAATCCTGCACCGCTGAGCGCGCGCGGATCTGCCAGATGGGTGGTGCTGTCGGATCGGTTTTGCACAAATCGCACGCGGAATAGACCACTTTCGCGAGCTCATTGATCTGCCCGCCATAGCGGCGCGCGCCATTGGCGATCAGCCGGCCATTTTCGGCCAGCCGCGATGACATTTGATCCAGGATGGCGTTTTTCATGCCATCGGTCAGCTTGGCGTGATTGGCGTAGAGCACCTGGCCGGATGGCTCGATCAGAATGACATGGCCGGTGGCGGTTGCGATATTGGTCTTGCGATCGATCGTGACCTGATCGGCATAGAGCGTATGGCCATTTTGGAACGCTTCAACATGGCCCGTCGCGGTGACCAGATTGGCGGTTTTATCGTAACCGACCTGATCGGCCTGGAATGTCACCGGCAGGGATTTCGAAATCGGCGTCTCACCGCTGGTGTTGACCAGATTGCTCATTTGCGCCCGCGCTTGGGGGGCGGCACAAATCAGCAGACTGAATGCGGCGAGCGGCGCAAGAAAGCGGATGATCGGGGCGGAATTATCGGCATGACGCATCACTCAGCCATCCTCCAGATGCAGCAACAGCGCAAGCGCCAGCATCATTCCCGCGGCTGCCGGCGCCCAGGCTGCAAGCCCGACCGGCAAGGCGCCGGATTTACCGAATTGCCCGGCCACCTGCGAGACCATGAACAGCACAAAGCCGCTGCTCACGCCGCCGGCCAGCGCCTGCCCGACGCCGCCGCGCCGCGCCGGCCGCATGGAAAATCCGGCTGCCACCAGCGCCATGGTCGCGCACAGAAGCGGCAAAGCGAGCAATGATTGAAACTGCAATTCATGGCGGATCGGTGAAAAGCCCGAACGTTTGAGCACCGCGATGAAGCCCGGCAGGCTCCAGAACGACAGCGCATTGGGCGAGGCAAAACTCTCTTGTACGCGGCGCACCGTCAGATCGGTCGGGAAATTCATGTTCGCCTCGCTCACCATCGCCGCCCCGGGCTGCAGAATATGGACATCCGCCAGATGCCACGAATCCGCGCCCAGCACAGCCGAAGGTGATTCAATGCGCTGCAATAATTCGGTGCGGCTGTTCAGCCGCAGGATTGTCATATGGGCCGTGCGCAGAACCTTGCCCTTGAGAATAACACCGCTGCCATGAAGAATCGCAATCCCGTTCGGCCCCAACCCGTCATCGGCCTCGCGCAGCCAGAGCTCGCCCCCGGCCAATGACAACGGCCCCTGCCCGCCTTGGATATAAATCCCGAACAATGCCTCGGCCCGGCTATACATGGCGGCCGAAACCGGGCTCAGCGCGGTAATCGCGAACAGGCCCATCAAGGTCGCCAGCAGCACCGGGGCGGCCAGAAATTGCCAGGCGGAAATACCCGCAGCGCGGGCGACCACCAGTTCGGAGGAGCGGGTGAGGCGCCAGAACGCATAGACCCCGCCGAGCAGAATCGCGAAGGGCAGAATTTGCATCATGATCCAGGGCAGGCGGAGAATTTCAATTTCCACCACGACGCCGAAGCCGGCATTGGGCCGGTTTGCCGATTCACGCAGCAATTCCAGAAAATCAAACAGCGAGACCAATCCGGACAGACCGCCGAGCATGCCGATCACGGACATGAAAAAATTCCGTCCTACATAGGTGGCGAGCGTCACCGGTGGCAGCTTGATGTTGATCACGCGGGCTGACCAAGAACAGGCACGGCCCGGCGGCCCACGCGCCTGCCGAACATGACATAAAGGGTCACCAAGCCCGGCCCGAACGCCATCAACCAGATCAACGGGATCATGGCCGCGTGCTTCGCGGCCAAATTATCCACCCCCAACGAGAGGGCGAGCAGGCTGGTGACCACCGCAACCGCGATCAACGGCCGGACAAAAGCGCCATGCCGCGCGAAGGCACCACCCAGTACCGTGTAAAGCGCGATCAGCGCATAAGAGAATGTCGCGAACGGGTCCGCGAGCCGTCGATTCGCCTCGGCCAGCCAGCGTATGTAAGCAGATTTGGGAATAGTGGCGGGCGGGTTGAGCAATTGATGCATCGAAGCGTCAGACGCGTCTTCACTCTCCAACGCCGCCATTTTGGTCGATTGCGCGAGATTGATCAGATTGCTCTTGAACAGCAGCACATCGAGCTGGCCGGTTTTCGGATCGACCTGCTCGCGCGAGCCATCTTCGAGCAGGACTTCGGGCCCATCATTGGAACTGATCAACTGGCCTGAGCGGGCCAAAATCGTCGCTGGCTGATCGCTCTGGCGGGAATCTTCGATCATGATGCCATGCAGGCGGTTACCGGCGCTGCGACTTTGCACATAGACGGTCACATGCTCGGAAATCGGCGTGAAAACCCCCGGTTCGAGCAGAAAGGCGGCAATCCGGTTGCGAATATCGAATTCGAATCGCTTGAATGCCCCGAGACTCGTCGGCACCAGCCAGATATTCAGCCCGTAGCAGACCAGCATGACGCTGGCGGCAAGCGTGAGGGCCGGGCGGGTCAACGCGGCATCGGAGACGCCCGAGGCCCGCATCACCGTCAATTCGCGGTCCCCGGCCAGGCGGGAATAGACGAATAAAATGACGATGAAGCAGGTGATCGGCAGGATCACGGCAATGAAACTTGGCACCAGCAGCAAGGTCAGCCGGACAAACACCAAGGGCGACAGGCCGCGATCGGCGATCAGCTGGATGAAGCGTAGCGACTGGGTCAGCCAGATCAACGCCACCAGGGCCGACGTGATGGCGATAATGCCCAAACCAAGCTGGCGGAACACATAGCGGTCGAGCTGGGTGGGTCGGAATAAATCGCGCATTGATTGGGGGTTTTGGCGGGCGCCGCGGCGTAAGGCAAGCGCGCCCGCCCTTACCCCTTATGAGCGAGCCTTCTCCATGAGCGACCGCATCTGCCTGATTGCCGCCGGCAACCCGATGAGAATCGCCTCGCCGATCAGAAAATGGCCGATATTTAACTCTTTGACCTGCGACATAGCCGCGATCGGCGTTACATTTTGGAACGTCAAACCATGTCCGGCATGGCATTCCAAACCGAGTTCGGCGGCCAGATGTGCGCCGGTTTGCAGCCGCTCCAGCTCACCCACCCGCCCATGGGCATAGGCGCCGGTATGAAGTTCAATGACCGGTGCACCCAATGCTGCCGCGGCACGGATCTGCACCGGATCGGGGTCGATAAAGAGCGAGACGCGAATGCCCGCCGCCGAGAGGCGCGCGATCATCGGCCCGAGGCGCGCTTGCTGCCCGGCAACATCGAGCCCGCCTTCGGTCGTCACCTCCGTCCGGCGTTCGGGGACGATGCATGCGGCGTGCGGTTGCACCCCGCAGGCAATGGCGAGCATCTCATCGGTCGCGGCCATTTCCAGATTGATCGGCTTGCTGATCGCAGCCGACATCCGGGCCAGATCCTCATCGCGAATATGCCGCCGATCCTCGCGCAGATGCAGGGTAATGCCGTCGGCACCGGCCCCGATGGCGGCCAGCGCCACCTCGACCGGATCGGGATGGGTGCCGCCGCGCGCGTTGCGCAATGTGGCGACGTGATCGATATTAACCCCCAGGCGCATGCTCATGGCTGCACCCGATGGACAGCCAAGGACGCGGCCAACCGCAACGCCGCGATCAGGCTGGCCGGGCTGGCGATGCCCCGCCCGGCAATATCGAACGCGGTGCCATGGTCCGGGCTGGTGCGAATGATGGGCAAACCTAAAGTGACGTTCACGCCGTTCTCCCTGTCGAGCGCTTTCAGCGGTATCAAAGCCTGATCATGATACATGCAAATCGCGACATCATATGTAGCCCGTGCAGCGTCGGTGAACAGGGCGTCGGGCACCACGGGGCCCCAGGCATCGATGCCCATGTGACGCAACGCGGCGATGGCCGGGGCAATGATCAATTGTTCCTCGTCGCCCATCGCGCCATTTTCCCCCGCATGCGGGTTGAGCCCGGCGATCGCCAGGCGTGGTGCGGCAATGCCCCATTGCATGGTGAGGGCTGCAGCCGTGACGCGCGCGGTATCGACGATCAAATCGATGCTCAGCAATGCCAGCGCCTGACGCAGGCTCACATGAATACTCACCGGCACCACCCGCAATGCCGGGGCCGCCAGCATCATCACGGGGTGCTGCGCTGCGGTTAAATGCGCCAGAAACTCAGTGTGGCCGGGATAGGCGAAGCCCGCCTCGTAAAGCACCGCCTTGGCGATCGGGTTGGTCACGACCGCACTTGCAGCACCCGCACAGGTCAGCCGGACAGCCCCGGCGATACTCTCGATAATGGCCGGCGCGTTGCGCGGATCAGGTTGGCCTGCGATTGGCGGGTGCGGCAAATTGATCGGCCAGACCGGCAGGGCGTGCGGGAATAGGGCCGCGGCCGTGCTGAGATCGCTGACGATGCGTATATCGATGCCCGAGAGCGAAGCAGGATCGCCGAGATAGACGAAATCCGGGCCACCAGCGCGCAATGCCTGCCAGGCCTTGACCGCAATCTCAGGCCCGATGCCAGCGGGATCACCCATGGTCAAAGCAAGGGTCATGGCGCATCCGCCAGCCGGTAGCCAACGCCCGGCTCGGTGTGGATCAATGTGCCGTCATCGCCGAGCTTGCGCCGCAACTGGCCGATATAGACCCGCAAATAAGCAACATCCTCGGTATGGGCCGGGCCCCATAAAGCGGTCAGGATATGGCCATGGGTGAGCACCCGGCCGGCATTGCGCAGCAATAGCAGCAGCAGAGCGAATTCCCGCTTGGTCAAAGCCAGCAGCGCGCCATCGAGTTTCACTTCATGACGCTGCGGATCGATGCTCAGTCTGCCTGCTACAAAAATGTCATCGGCACGATCCGCCTGCAAACCATGGCGCAACGCGGTCCTGATCCGGGCGAGCAACTCACCCAGCGCGAACGGTTTTTCGACATAATCATCGGCCCCCTGATCGAGGGCACGGATTTTCTCCGATTCACGATCCCGAGCGGAGACGACAATGATCGGCACTTTTGAAAATGCCCGGATTTTGGCCAGAACATCCTGGCCATCTAGGTCCGGCAACCCAAGATCCAGCAATATCGCATCCGGTGCGCGTGTGGCCGCGAGGCGCAGCGCGGCCGCCGCATCATCGGCGCGGATGTAATCATAATGCGAAGCCCGCAAAGCCGGCTCCAGAAAGCGATGAATTTGCGGCTCGTCATCGACCACCAATATCGTCGCTTGCGGGGTCATGCCGCCTCCAACCGCACCTGAATAATCGTCCCCGGCTCGCCGTCGGCCGGCAGATCAGGGCGGGGCGAGGTGGCGCTGATCGACCCGCCGCAGGCCTCGGTGAATGCCTTGGCAATCGACAAACCAAGCCCCGTGCCCGGTGCCACCCGATCGCCCCGCCGCGCCCGAAAAAACCGATCAAACACCAGCGGCAGATCATCCCGGCCAATGCCGATCCCCTCATCGGCCACCGCCACCGCCACGCGATCGCCCTCGCGCCGCGCATTGATGGCGATGCGCGACCCTGCGGGTGAAAATTTAACGGCATTATCAAGCAAGTTCACGAAGACCTGTTCCAGCAAAGTGGGATCGGCCCGCAACCGGGCAGCATCGGGGGCGATATTGATGCTGGTATGATAGGCATCCGGCACCCGCGCAATCGCCGCTTCCAAGATCGGCTCCAGGTCGAGAATTTCCCGCTTCACGACCATCTCGCCGGTTTCCACCCGCGCCATGTCGGTGATGTTGGCGAGAAACTTGGTCATGCGCTGGGTATCCTGGGTGATGCTGGCGAGTAGATCCGCCCGCGTTGCCTCGTCCAGTGCCGCCCCCGCACTGCTCAATGTTTCCGCTGCCCCGCGTATCGCGGTCAATGGTGTGCG
>NCAP01000082.1 GCA_002255495.1 Rhodospirillales bacterium 20-60-12
ATCAAATCATGCACCTGATCATCCAACCGGCCGCCCTTATGGTTGGCAATGCAGGCGGCTTTTTTCAAAATGGCATAAGCAGTGATCAATTCACGCGGCATCAGATCGCGGCCAATGCTGAAATGTTCGAGCGAGCGCTGCGTTTGCGCACCCCATAATTTGTCGGCCGGCACATTGACCTCACCCAGACTGTCGAATTCCTGACGAAATCCAGTCATGTCCACTTTCCTTCATTGACCATGAATATCGATGATGCAGTGGCGTTCACCGCACAAGGCGCCCCCATTTACGGTGCAGGGATGCCGCAACTTGCTGCCATATACTGACCGCAAGCAAAGGCGGGTGTAAGCAGGTTAAATCCCAGTCAATAGAAACATGTGAGAAGGCCACCCCCTTTACGTGAGTGGTCAGAGGCGTTGCAACACAGCTTGCAGAATGCCCGCGCGCTGCTGCTTCAAATCATTCAAAAGATGAGCAGCCATCGTGGCAAAATCGCTGCCGACCGCGAGATGCAGGCCGAGCGGCCGCGGCGATGCAGCATTTTGCAGCGCGCGCTGCATCTGCTCGAACCACTCGATCGTCTCTGCGGTTTGATCGACCCAAGAGATGATCTCAAATCCTTGCCGCTGCGTGATCGCCCGCATGTCGGCCGAATTGAGCAAAAAGCTCGTCTCCGGCCGGCGCGACCATGGAAGCGGGAAGGTCAACGCACCCCCATTTCCCGCAATCACGTCGTAGAGAGCAAGGCGCCCGCCGGGTCGCAACACCCGTTGGATTTCCCGATAAAATCCGGCCCTGTCGGCAATATTCATCGCCACATGTTGCGTCCAGGCGATATCGAACTGCCCGTCGGCAAACGGCAGGGCCAGCGCGCTTGCACATTGATATCTGACTTTCGTCCCGAGCGAGGTGCGTGACGCCAGGAATGATGCCGCCTGGACGTAAGACGGACTAAGATCAACCCCGACCACCTCACAGCCGAACTGTGCCGCCAGATAGCGCGACGGACCACCGAGCCCCGACCCGACATCGATGATTTTGTCCTCCGGCGAAGGGGCTAGAACATCCGCCAGTTCAATCGTCGCAGCCAGGCCGCGCGCGTGAAATTGATCAAGCGGCGCGAGTTGCGCCGTGGTGAGCAAACCTTCCCCGAGGCCCGCCGCCTGCAACGCACGATCGACCTTCTGGGTGAGATCGGCCTGATCATAATGCGCGCTCACATCTGCGGGATTGATCATCAAGTCACTCCGAACAAAAATCTACGCGTGAAGCCTGGGTTCGATATGCCCCTATGTTGTGGATCAAACACCTAGAAGAGCAATTTATCCAACGTCACCGGCATCGAGCGGACCCGTATCCCGGTTGCATGCCAGATAGCGTTGACGATTGCGCCCGCGGTGCCGGTGATCCCGATTTCGCCGACACCCTTGATGCCGAGCGCGTTGATTAATGAATCCTGCTCATCGATGAGTATGGCTTCAACCGACGGAATATCGGCGTTCACTGGCACATGATAATCTGCGAGATTGCCATTGACCGGCCGGCCGGTACGCCGGTCCATAATCGCCTCTTCATGCAGCGCGAAGGAAACACCCCAAATCATCCCGCCGAGATACTGACTCTCCACCATCCGCGGATTGATCACCCGCCCGGCGGCAAACGCGCCCACCAGGCGTGTCACGCGGACCTGCCCCAGTTCAGGATCCACTTTGACTTCGGCAAATACCGCACCATGCGCATGCCCGGCATAGTTCTCCGTCACGGCTTGATCGGCAGCGCCCTCGCCGCGCCCCTCCACAGAGTCGAGCCCCGCCCTGCTCAGGATGGTCGCATAGGATTCACCCCGGCTTTCGTCATCGCGCCGATATAAATGCCCATCGCGCGACACCACACCTGCGTTACCGGCGCCAAATAGAGGCGATGTCTCGTCACGCATGGCGATATCGGCAAGGGCTGCAATCGCAGCCCCTGTGGCATTATGGATCGCACTGCCTGCCGTTGCTGTATGCGCCGATCCGCCAGCGATGCCGGCATCCGGCAAATCTGACGTGCCGATGCGAAATGTGAGCTTGTCCATATCCAGGCTCAGCCCGTCCGCAGCAATTTGCGCGAGCGCCGTCCAGGCACCCTGCCCCATGTCATGGGCACCGATTTCCACGACACCAGAGCCATCCGAGCGGATCTCCGCCCGCGCGGATGCCTGAAACATGTGCGCGGGGAATGTCGCGGTGCCGACGCCCCAGCCGGTCAATAGCCCTTGCGCATCGGTCATCATGCGCGCTGCCAAAGGCCGTTTTGCCCAGCCGAAGCGGGCGGCACCCTGGGCATAACATGCGCGCAACGCCTTCGAGGTAAAAGGCTTGCCGGTCAGCGGTTCGGTTTCCGCATAATTCTTCAGCCTGAATGCCAGCGGGTCCATGCCGCATGCTTCTGCCAATTCGTCGATCGCGCCTTCCAGCGCCACGCTGCCCGAAGCCTCACCCGGTGCACGCACGAAAAGCGGCGTGCCGGTATCGAATCGCATCCCCTCGTAGCGCGTCAGCAGAGCCGGGGTTGCATATAATGTGTGCGTTACACCGGCGCTGGGCTCAAAGAAATCATCAAACCGGCTGGTCGCCGTCAAAATATGATGATCGATGGCAGTCAGGCCGCCCTCGGTATCCGCACCCAGCCGCATATGCTGGCGGGTCACGCCCCGGTGGCCGATCGGCCCGTAAAGTTGCTCGCGCCGCATGACCAGTTTCACCGGCTTGCCAACCAGTTTGGCAGCCATGATGCCCAGCACCTGCGGCCCCGCAATCAGGCCCTTGCCGCCAAAGCCGCCGCCCAGATACGGGCTACGGATATAGATATCCTCGGGCGCAATACCGAATAACCCCGCGAGCCTGCCTTGCGCTATGGCCATGCCCTGGCTGGGTGTATCGATGATCAAGCGCTCGCCTTGCCATTCAGCTACAATCGCGTGCGGCTCAAGTGCATTATGGTAATGGGCCGGCGTGTCATAAGTCACATCGACACGCTGTGCAGCGTTTCGCAATCCCGCCTCAACATCGCCGTGGCCCTCTTCGGCGGGCGCACCCACACCGACTGCTGCCGGCACAAAGTGCTCACCATCCTCGAAGCGTACAACCACATCCTCCGCCTGATAAGCCGGCGCCAGAAGCACTGCCCCTTCGGTCGCCGCTTCCAGACTCTCGCCGATCACGACCGCGATCGGCTGATTGGCGTAGCGCACTTGCGCATCCTGCAAAATATCAAGCCGAAACGCGAAGGGATTGGTTTTTTCGTCCGGATGATGGGCGAGCTTTGGTGCATTCTGCGGTGTCATCACGTCAACAACACCCGGATGTGCCTTGGCTGCCGCGACATCAAGAGCCGTGACACGTCCGCGCGCGACGGCGCTCACGGCCAGGACCGCGTACAGCATGCCAGCCGGATGATGATCAGCGGCATAACGCGCCGCCCCCGTCACTTTCAGTGCGCCTTCCCGCCTCGTTAGATTCTGACCGATATTTGAACCGTGGCGCACATGGGCCGTGTTCATGATGTTCATCGCTGAATCTCCTCAGTCAAATTCACAATTGATGCAGGCAATGGCGATAATCTTGCGGTATTATCGATGGCGGTACGCTCGAATGCGCGCACGACCAGACGACGTGCCAGCTCGATCTTGAACTCATTTTCGCCACTCGGTCGCGCCTCTTGCAGCGCCAGCATGGATGCCTCGGCAAATTCCTCCCGCCCCGCTCGACGACCCATGAGGCACGCTTCAGCCGCGCGCGCACGCCATGGTTTCAAGGCGACCCCACCCAGGGCCAACCGCGCCTCGACAATCCGGTCACCCTCAATGCGCAATCCGGCCGCCGCAGAGACCACGGCGAAAGCGTAAGAGGTCCGATCGCGTATTTTTAAATAGCGGGCATGGCCGGCGAACAAAGCAGCTTGCGCCGGCAGGCGTATCGCTACAATCAGCTCTCCGGGCGCAAGAATTGTCTCCCGCTCAGGCGTGTTACCGGGAAGCAGATAAAAATCCTCGAGCGCCACATCACGCCGGCCCTGCGGCCCATCAATCTCGACCACAGCGTCAAACGCAACCAGCGGCACACTGAAATCGGACGGATGCGTGGCGATGCAATGCGCGCTCCAGCCCAGTATCGCCTGCAAGCGGGAATGGCCGCCACGGGCCTCGCATCCTGCACCCGGCTCGCGTTTGTTGCAGGCGCTGGCTGCATCGTAGAAATATGGGCAGCGCGTACGCTGCATGACATTGCCGGCGACCGTCGCGGCGTTCCGCAACTGGGGTGAAGCGCCGGACAGCAAAGCCTCTGCCACGGCCGGGAAATCTCTGGCGAATTTCGGGTCATGCGCAAGGTCACTATTGCGCACCAGGGCGCCGATCCGCACACCGCCATCAGGCAGAAATTCGATCCGGTCCAACCCGGGCAAGCGATTAATATCCACCAGACGCGTCGGCCGAACGAGATTGCCTTTCATCAGATCGATCAGATTGGTGCCGCCGGCAAGGAACACCGCCCCGTTCGACCGGCCGGATGCCACTGCATTCTCAACATTTGGCGCCAGCTCATATTCAAACTGATTCATGCCGCTTCTCCCGTGCGCTCACGCTCATTCATCCGCGCCTGTGCCTGGCGTACCGCCTGGGTAATCCCGGCATAGGCGCCGCACCGGCAGAGATTCCCGCTCATCCCTTCGCGGATCCGTTCTTCGTCATCACCCGCCTGGCCCTCCATAATCAGACCGACGGCGCTCATGATCTGCCCCGGGGTGCAAAACCCGCATTGAAACGCGTCATGTTCGATAAAGGCGGCCTGAACCGGGTGCAGAACGTCGCCCTGGGCAAGCCCCTCAATGGTGAGGATCTCCGCCCCCCCGCAGCTCACCGCCAGGGTGAGGCAGGAATTGACCCGGCGCCCATTGAGGATGATCGTGCATGCGCCGCACTGCCCACGGTCGCAGCCTTTTTTGGTCCCTGTGAGGTCCAGGCGCTCGCGCAGCAGGTCAAGCAACGTTACCCGCGGGTCGTCGAGTGTGACAGCGTGGCGTGTGCCGTTGATCGACAAATTGACTGACTTGTTCATGAAAGCGCTCCTGGCGGTGGTGCCGGTTTGGCGTTAACGACTGAATGGAGAAGCGCCGCTCGGGACGCATCGAAAGGGAGAATAATTTTACAGCTAATGCGAATATTATAGATATCGCAGTGACTGCGATATTTCAAGAGCGATAACGAGACCGAAATACGGCCAACGACGATGTGGTGGAGAGTTATGTATAACGAGGCGATCAAAAAAGAAGGGACACGTGAACGAAAGCGCCGCGAAACCTTGCTCCGGATCGCGGAAACCGGCGTGACCCTTTTTGCCGAGCAGGGTTATGACGCAACCACGTTAGAGGCCATCGCCGAGGCATCGGGCATTTCGCCGCGTACGTTTTTCTATTATTTCAAGACCAAGGACGAAATCCTGCAATATTGGCAAGGCACGGGTTTTGCTGAATCCGTTGCACCAATGCTACTTGCCCAACCGGCCAACAAACCGCCGCTCTATGCGGTGCGCGACACATTCATGACGCTCTTGGCCAGCTACCAGAACGAGAAATCCCTCATTGTCGATCGGATTTACAATTCCAGCGAAACACTCCGCGTGCGTAAGCAGGGCTTTTATCTGCACATGGAACAGACCGTATTCGCCACTTTGTGCGAACGCGACCCCCGGCCAGAGCGTCGAGCGCATTTACGCATGATCGCCATGGTAGCCCTCGGCGCCTTTCGCCTTGCTATGGAAGCGCGCCGCAACGACACGCAAACCCGCCCTGTCGGCGAATATCTTGCCGAGAGCTTCGCCGTTCTTGAAGCACCATTTTAGCGTATGATGGTTGTTAACTGACACGCTGGAGAGTTATTTATCGATCCAGAACCGCCGATCAGGCTTTCCGGGCAATCAGGTCGATCAAGGCCGATTGACCCGCATGGGCGGCTCCTTCCTCGATCACCGCGTTATGGCTGTGTAGATGCAAAATGGTGAGGGCTGAAAAAGACTCGCGCAGCAGGGTTTCGGTGTAGCATTGCGCCGGGTCGCTGGGCCCGCCGGTGCCATTGCCGACTTGTTCGGGGCGATAACCTTGCATGATCAGCACGCCCCCCGGACGCAAGGCAGCCACCATATTGGCGAAAAATACGGGGCGTGAGGCAGGGGGCACAAATTGCACGAAAATAGCAACGACCGCGTCATAGGTTTCGCGCGGCCAGGCCCAGCGCAGCACATCCACTTGCTCGGAGCACAGCGTCACGCCGCGTTGAGCGGCAAGGCGCTGCGCCTTGGCAATGGCGGTTGGCGCGCATTCGACCGCATGGATTTTATGCCCGAGCGAGGCGAGGAACACGCCGTTGCGCCCCTCGCCATCGGCCACGCAAAGCACATCGGCGTGTGAGGGAAGAATGGCCGCCGAATCGGCCAGGAAACGATTGGGCGCAATACCAAATAAATAGCCCTCAGTTGCGGCGTAGCGGGCCTCCCAGCGATCTTGCGGCGTAGCTTCGGTCATGATTAAAAATCCATGATGGTTGGTTGTCGCGACGGCGGCAAAATGGCGGAGGGAGTGTCTGCCGTTAGTATGTCTCACACTGTGTCAGTGAGCGTCAAAAGATAGAGGCTGTAAGGGCTTAGATCAAAATCAGTAAATCACACTGCATCATTGAATATCACCCTATATCATGCTAATTTGAGGGCAGATTTGAGGGCAGAGATATTGTGGGCAGATTTGAGGGCAGACTGACAGATAGGACCATCCGGGCAATCAGGATCGATGGCCGGTATGGCGACGCGAACGGCCTGTATTTCGTCCGGCGCGGAAAATCGACAACGTGGGCGCTGCGATGGATGCGCGACGGCAAGCCCCGTGAGATGGGCTTGGGGCCATACCCTGAAATCGGGCTGGCAGATGCCCGTGAGGCTGCCCTGGAGGCCCGGCGCGTGATTCTGGCAGGTGGAGACCCGATCGAGGCCCGGAAGGCTGCCAGAGCCGCTACAGGCCGCGCGTTTGAAGCTGTCACGCTGGAATACATCGAGAGCCACAAGGCAGGATGGCGCAATCCGAAACATGCGGCGCAATGGCAAGCCACGATGATTGCTTATGCCTTTCCCGCGATCGGGGCGAAGCCTGTGGCCGCAGTCTCAACCGATGACGTGCTGACCATCCTGAAACCGATCTGGCAAGTTAAACCTGAGACGGCAAGCCGGGTGCGAGGCCGCATCGAGGCAGTGCTGGACTTTGCCAAAAGCCGAGGGTGGCGCTCTGGCGAAAACCCGGCGGCATGGCGCGGGCATCTTGATAATTTGTTGCCAGCCCGATCGAAGGTTGCCGCCGTCGTGCATCATGCAGCCGTGCCGTGGCGTGACCTGGCTGCCCTGTTTGAGCGGATCGATGTTGCCGGTAGCACATCAAGCCGTTGTTTGTTGTTCGCCATCTTGACCGCCGCCCGATCGGGGGAGGTTAGAGGCGCGCGATGGGATGAAATCGACCTTGCCGCGCGCACATGGACGATACCGGGCAGCCGGATGAAAGCAGGCAAGCCCCACCGGGTGCCGGTATCGGATGCCGCCATGGCGATCTTGCGAGCCATGCAGCCGCATCAGAGGGGCGCCGATGGCCTTGTGTTTCCAGGTGGCAGGACCGGCCAGCCAATGAGCGACGTGGCTCTTGCGAAGGCTCTGGCGGCGGCTAGTGGCGATGCGTTCACGGTTCACGGGTTCCGCTCGACGTTCCGCGATTGGGCAGCCGAGGCGACCAACACCCCGCGCGAGATTGCCGAGGCCGCGCTTGCCCATGTGAATCGAGACAGGGTTGAAGCCGCTTATCTGCGCGGCGATCACTTCGAGCGGCGGCGGGCCTTGATGGACGCATGGGCTGCATTTTGTAGCCGGGGCGATGGCGCGTCCGTGGTGCTGATCCGAGGCCAAAAATGAGAGTTAAGCGCCCGCGACCTGCTAAAGTTGCTAATCCTGCTAAGGTCAAGGAAATCCGCCAGTTTCAGGATGCTAACCCGCAGCTAATCCACGCTAATCGGATGCTAATCATGAAGAAAATCGCCAAAATCTTTCAGGAGCGCGCCGGGATCGAGCCAGCCCTAAGTGACCTGTTTAGCTTGTGTGCATTGGTTGACATGATCCGCAGTCACCCGCGCGATTTGATGGATAGTAATTCTTTTATCGAAACGGTTAAAGCCATGCGGGTTTTAAGTGAAAATCTGCCAGTTTTGATCGAAAACAGCGATAAAATAGCCGAAAACGCTGCAAAATCTGGAATTTCGACTTGGGTGGGCCGATACGCCGACAAAGCCCGTGCGCTGCTCGACGCGCTGGAAGGCTTCGACATCGAACGCCGCGACCGGCGAGCGTGGTGGCATGGCTGGGCGAAAAACGCCGCGCTCGACATCCGTTTAATCATGAGCAAGGCTGGAAAAGGCGCCAGCTTTGCAAACGAAACCGCGCCTGCTGTGGCGATTGCTTGCGACGTTTTTGCATTGGCAGGCCACGCAATAACGCCCGCCGCAATGGTTAATGCGTTAAAAAAATAATTACGGGGAACTTCGTGCCTAACTTCCCCGTATCGGCGCGGTAGCCGTCAAGGCTAACCAATCTCCATCAAGGCGCGCCATGGTGGCGCACTTTCAAAGGATGCAGACGCAATGCCGAAACTTACGAAGCCGCGCGAGCCACGACGCGCAATCAGCCTGGACGACGCAGGCGAAATCGTCACAATCGCTGAACTTTGCGCAATCGAAGCCGCGTCACGCGCGACCATCACGCGGCGATTGAGGGCAGGCGAATATCGAGCTTTTCGGGACGGCGGCAAAACTCTGATTTTGGTGCAATCGATCCGCGCCCGCCGTGCGGCTTTGGCCGCCGCAACTTACCGCGCCGCCTGATTCCTAAACAAAAAAAAGGCCCGCAAGCGCGTCAACGCGAGCGAGCCAGAAGGAAAAATCATATGCTCCGTCATACCAAGAATATAGCGCCAGTCAACGACTTTCCAAAAGCAGTCCCGCTTGAGGAGGCGCGCCGCCTGCTCGATGCCGCCAAACCTGCGCTCGACGTCAAGCGCCCACTACACCGTGAACCGCCGCCTTCTTCGCCTTTTCCGATAAACGCGCTTGGCTCGTTGCGACCCGCTGCTGAGGCGATCCATCAGATCACGCAAGCGCCGCTTGCCATTTGCGCGCAGTCGATCCTTGCGGTTGGCGCGCTGGCCATTCAAGCGCATCGCGACGTGCAAAGCCCGATTGGCCGCCGCCCGCTGACCGGCCTGTTTGTGTCGATTGCCGAATCAGGCGAGCGTAAATCCGCCGCCGACCGCCTTGCGCTAAAACCTGTTCTCAACATCGAACGCGAATGGCGCGACCAAGCCGAAATTGAAACGGCGGCTTACAAAAACGCGAGAGAAATATGGGAGGCCGCCCGGAATGCCGCTAAACGAAAAGCGAAAACCGACACGCGCGCGATGGCTGAGGCGTTTGCTCAAATCGGTCCTGAGCCACGCGCGCCGCGTTCACCAATGATGCTAGTGTCGGACGCGACACCAGAAGCCATCGCGCTTCATTTGGCCGATGGCCGATCATTCGCCGGGCAATTCAGCGCAGAGGGCGGCCTAGTGATCGGCGGCACTGCCATGAGTGACGAAAATAGAATGCGCGCAGGTGCCTTCTATAATCTTCTTTGGGATGGCGATGCGATCCGCCGCAGCCGCTCCACGATGAGGTCCGCTTTTTTGCCGGGGCGACGCTTCACCATGCATCTGATGATGCAAACGAACGTAGCAAGCGCGCTGCTTGGCGATGACGTGTTGACGCAGCTTGGGACTGTGGCGCGCCTCTTGATTGTCGCGCCCAATAGCACGGCGGGGACGCGGCTCTATCGCGAGCCACCGGCCAGCGCGTGGGCGGCGCTTTCGAGCTATGAAAATTCAATTGAGGCTTGGTTACGGCTCACCCCAAAAGGCGAGGCGGATAACCCGGACGTTCTCGACCCCGAGCCGATGCATTTAGAGCATGACGCGCTTAATCTTTGGATCAAGTTTCACGATTTAGCCGAGAAAAGTTTAAGCCGCGACGGCCCGCTTGCGCCGATACGATCGTGGGGCAGCAAAATGCCGGAACACGCCGTGCGCCTCGCCGCGTTGCTCGCCGCCACAGATGATCCTGAAACGCTCGTAATCAGCGCGGAAACGATGGCGCGGGGGATCGTTTTGGTCCAGCACTATGCAACCGAGATGCTGCGTCTCGCGGGCGGTGCGAACGTCCATCCTGATTTGGTGCTTGCCCGCCGTCTGCTCGATTGGTGGCAAGCAAGGCCGGATCCGCGTTGTCATCTGGCAGCGATCTATCAGCATGGCCCCAGCGCGTTGCGCGATGCGTTTACGGCGCGCCGTATCGTCAACATCCTAGTCGCGCACGGCTGGGTAAGGCGGCTTGAGCCGGGTGCCGAAATCGACGGGCAAGCGCGCCGCGAAGGCTGGGCACTATCATGAGTATTTTTGCGTTCGACCCGTTTTCCGCCGACATTTTAGCAGGATTAGCAACCAGCCGCGAAAGATTAGCAGCCGAAAACCCGCAGAAATCGGCCACTTTAGCAAGATTAGCAGCTTTAGCAGCCTCACACGCTGAAAGTGCAAAAACGATTGTGATCCCCTGCTCGACATGCGGCGCGCCGTCTCGCCCGTTCATTGCGGCGATCAACGCCGACCTTTGGCAATGCGACGCTTGCCTGCCGTCCGACCCGGTAGATCAAGCCGTTCAAATAACCGAGCGCGTTGCAATCATCGCGGAATCCACCGGCAACGCATCCGCGCCGGTCGCGCATCACATGCCGGTATCCTGGGCCGACGCAACCCTGGTCCCCACGGCAGGCGCAAGATGTCGCAACTGCTTTGGCCGTCACTGGTGGACCGAGCGCGACCAGCCGAGAGGTTGGCGATGCTCGACGTGCCATCCGGGGGTTCATTTGCAGGCCGATCGACGACGGGACGTGACCACATGAGGCATCCTAAACGCGGCTACGGGCCGGGCCAAGGACCGGCACGCGGGCCGGGCAATGGCAACCCGAAGGCCCTGCCGCTCGATACTCGCTCTGAAAAACAGGCAGCCCGCGCGCGATTGAGGGCCGCTAAATGGGTGCTGGTCCGGCACCGAGGACGGTTTACCGGGATGATGATCCTGCGCGACCATGAGCCATGATCATGCCGCCGTGCGCGTGCTTGATGCCGCGAAATCGACCACGGTTGTGGGCAGGATTGAGGGCAAGGAAATCTAAGGGCCTAAAAAACCGTTATAAATCAAGCACTTACAAGAACGGTATGGCGGAGGGAGTGGGATTCGAACCCACGGTACGCTTTCACGCACACACGCTTTCCAAGCGTGCGCCTTAAGCCGCTCGGCCATCCCTCCTGCGTGAGGTCCTCTTAGCGGTCCTGGCGGGTTAGCTCAAGCGTCCATCTTGAGTGCTGCGAGGAAGGCGGTTTGCGGGATTTCAACCTTGCCAAACTGGCGCATCCGCTTTTTGCCCTCTTTCTGCTTGTCCAGCAGCTTGCGCTTGCGGCTGATATCGCCGCCATAGCATTTCGCCGTCACGTCCTTCGACAGCGCGCTGATGGTCTCGCGCGCAATCACCCGGCCGCCGATGGCCGCCTGGATGGCGATCTTGAATAATTGCTTGGGGATCAGGTCTTTTAATTTACCGCAAATCGAACGGCCCCTGGTTTCAGCGACGGACCGATGCGCAATGAATGACAGCGCATCCACCGGTTCCATGTTCACCAGGATGGAGATGCGCACCAAATCCCCCTCCTCGTAACCATCCATCGCATAATCAAAGCTCGCATAACCGCGCGAGATGGATTTCAGCCGATCGTAGAAATCGAACACCACCTCGTTCAGCGGCAACCGGTACACCGCCATCGCCCGCGTGCCGACATAGGTCAGATCCACCTGCTGGCCGCGCCGTTCGTTGCACAGGGTCAGCACCGCGCCCAGATGATCATCAGGGACCATGATCGACGCCTTGATCCAGGGCTCGTCGATATGATCGATCACACTGCCATCGGGCATGTCGGCTGGGTTGTGCAACTCCTCCGTAGCGCCGTTCGTACGGTGGATGCGATACACGACGGAAGGCGCGGTTGCGATCAGATCAAGATCAAACTCGCGGGTCAGGCGTTCCTGGATGATCTCCAGATGCAGCAGGCCCAAAAACCCGCAGCGATAGCCAAATCCCAAAGCCGCCGAGGTTTCCGCCTCATAGTGAAAACTCGCATCGTTGAGCCGCAATTTGCCCAGGCTGTCGCGCAATTTCTCGAAATCATCGGCGTCAATCGGGAACAACCCGCACCACACCACGGGCACCGAAGGCTTGAAGCCCGGCAGCATGTCGGTCGCGGGATTGCGATCGTCGGTGATGGTGTCACCCACCTTGCAATCGGCGACGGTTTTGATCGCCGCAGTGATATAGCCCATCTCGCCAGGGCCCAGATCGTCCATCGCCACCATTTTCGGAGTAAATACGCCCACTTGCTCCACCGGATGGCTGGCGCCAGTGGCCATCATGCGGATCCGTTGGCCGCGCTTGAGGCGCCCATCCTTCACCCGGACCAGGGCAATGACGCCGAGATATTGATCATACCAACTATCGATCAGCAGCGCCTTCAGCGGTGCATCGGGGTCGCCGCTGGGTGCCGGCAGGCGGGTCACCAGGGCTTCGAGAACGGCGGGGATGTTCAGGCCGGTTTTGGCGGAAATTTCCACCGCATCGGAGGCATCGAGCCCGATGACATCCTCGATCTGCTGTTTCACGCGCGGCACATCGGCGGCGGGCAGATCGATTTTATTCAGAACCGGGACAATTTCGTGATGCGCGTCGATCGCCTGATACACGTTGGCCAAAGTCTGCGCTTCCACCCCTTGCGACGCATCGACGACCAGCAGCGAGCCCTCGCAGGCCGCCAGGCTGCGGCTGACCTCATAGGCGAAATCGACATGGCCGGGCGTATCCATCAAATTCAGGATATAGGTTTCGCCGTCAAGCGCCTTGTAAGTCAGGCGGACGGTCTGCGCCTTGATGGTGATGCCGCGCTCTTTCTCGATATCCATATTATCGAGCACCTGTTCGGTCATCTCGCGCGCGGTCAGGCCGCCGGTGAGTTGGATCAACCGGTCGGCGAGGGTCGATTTGCCGTGATCGATATGGGCGATGATCGAGAAATTGCGGATATGGCTGGTAGGGGTATTGGACATGGATGTCACATAATGCGGATTGCCGGTCCTGTCAGCCTCGCCGGCTGAATATCACGTCACCGCTCGTAAAACCGGCCGGCGGCGGCGATGCGACAGGGCGCCGGTCAGGATGTCCTTGACCACGCCATCGAACATCACGGTGCCATTTTCCGCAGCCAGACGGTCTAAGGCGGCCTGGCGCACCCGGTGCCAGAGCGGCTCGGAGCGGTATAGGCTGGCGATCCGGGCGGCAAAGGCGGGGGCATCGGCGGGGGCGGCGAATAATTCCTGACCATCCTGCCAGCCCAATTGCCCGGCCAGCAGCGCGGTTGCTACGCAAGGCAAACCAAACGAGGCGGTTTCATAAACTTTATACGGTGTGCCGGCCGCAAAGCGCGTGGGTGCAATGAACAGGCGATGGCTGTCGTAAGCCGGCATCGTGTCATCCACCGCGCCGCGTATATCGATCAAGGGATGCCCCGCAAAGGCACTCAAATCGATATCAGACGCAGTGTAGCCGATGAAGGTCAGGTGCGGCACCTCATCCATCTCGCGCGCCAAGGCGGGCAGGATTTCATCGATGTACCAGCGCAGAGAATCATAATTGGGGCTGTCATATTGATGGATGGAGGCGATGAAGAGCAGCCCCGTGCGGTCATTGAAATCGCGCATCGTCGGCGCGGGTTCGCGGATGGTGCCGAGCACGGAGACGGCGGGCAGCCCGATGCCCCGCAGCAAATCCACTTCCATTTGATTGACCGCGGTGACGTGGCGGCAAACATGGGCATTGCGGAACTCGTCGCGCAAAGCTGCATAGATATCAAAATCATCCTGCCCGGCGAGTTTTGCCGCATGGGCTTGCCGTCCGGCGACAACCGCCTCGGTATCGAGAATAAAGGCCGTGCTGCGCGGGTCAATATTGGCCGCCGTGAAAATCTCCAATGTACGATCGAGATTATGCGTCCGGCTGATCCAGATGACATCGTAATAATGCGGCCGCTCGGCGAGCAGAGCCGGCAGGGTCATGATCGTGCGGTCATAGAGCACCTCGACATTGTCGGGCAGGTCGCCGAACAGACTCATAATATCGTGGCGGGCACCGTTCACCGGCAGCACGCTGACCTGAAATCCAGCTTTCACCATGGCCCGCACGGCGTCATTGGCGCGCACGAACCCCGATCCGAGACGGCGGACGGGGACCGTATCCTCGAGAAATAAAATCCGCCTGCCGGCATCGTGTCATGGTTGGGGAAGAGGCGGTCGTATGACGCCATCCCAAGCTGGTGGCGCCGAGACATCGTCTCCGTAAGCAGATGGCAGCCCATCTGTCGGGCGACCGAGGCGGCAACCCATAAACAATCCGATACCCCGCCTCGATCATGCGGACACATAGATCCACCTCCTCGTAATAGGCGGGTGCGAAATCCTCATCGAACCCGCCGAGGGATTTCACGAGATCGGTGCGGGTGAGCAGAAAAACGCCGGAACAATAATCGACATCACGAACATAATTGGCTTCGGGCGCGAGTGGCGACGCATCGCGCAGATAACCGCTCGTCGTGCCATCCGCCCAGATGATCGAGCCCGCTTCCTGCAAGCGGCCATGAGTGCGGATGACCTTGCCGCCGACAGCACCGATCAGTGGATCTGATTGCAGCCGTGCCAATGCCAGGTCCAGCGTGGCATGCCCCAGTTCGATATCATTATTCAAATATAGCAAAGCCGGGGCGTGCGCTTGCTCCAGCGCCAGATTACAGGCTTTTAGAAATCCAAGATTAGCCTCTGCCCTGATGAGATGCGCACCTTTGACATAAGTGCCGATCCGCCTGGTGTCGTCGGTCGAAGCGTTATCGACAATGATCAGTTCGATATCGTCTCTATAATTGTCTCGCAAACTCGCCAATGCCAGCATGGTCAGTTCAAATTTATTATGCAGCACCATGACCACAGCCACCTGCGGCACCCCGCGCGGCGTGAAATCGAGCCGGTGATGGCTGTATAAAGCCAGCGCGTTACGGGCTTTGAGAATGAATAATTGCTTGGCCGCGCGTTCATCAATATCCGGCACGCGTTCTGGCGGGCAAAATCTCAATCCTTCTTTCAAACCGATCAGCCGCAAATGGGCAAATGCATCGCGGACCGCGCCGGTATTGAGATCGGTCAGAACGCGGCTATTCACATCGCGGTAATAGACCAGATCGATCTCGGCTGAAGGGCGGCGCAGCTCGAAGGCACCATGTTGGACGAAATGTTGATAACCATTGCGAAAATACCCCGATTGCACGGCATGATCGACATCGGGGTAGGTTTGCAGATAAAAATTCTCAGAATATTCCTTCACCGGATCGAACGCGGCCGGTGTTTCGTTGCACAGATAATGCTGCAGGGCCGACCGCCATACGCCCTCATCCAGTGCCGCTTGAACGCCGATGGCGTTCTCTTTGTACCAACCGGCATCGAAATAAACCGAGGGCGATATTTCTTTCTCTCCCTCACTAACCCGGCGCAGATAATGCGAGAACGGCCCCACTTCATCAATGGTCTCCGGGGCGATATTATCGGCTATGGCGGCTGCACGGTAATATTGGGCATCGAACATGAAATGCGCCATGCGACGCTCGCGTTGGCCGGATTTGAGGTAATGGTCATAGCGGCCATAGCAATTATGCCGCGCCAAATTCTCGATGGTCATGTCATCGTAGATCGCTGCATACAACGCATCGTCGAACAAATAATGCGGCGAAAGGGCCAAATACCCGTGCTGGCAATAATGATCGAACCCTGAACGATATGTGCCGCGGCGGACCAGAGCGGCGATATCAGGGTTGCGCGCCAGGTAAAATGTCTCGTCGAAAAACATGCTCGGCGCATGGCCGGCACGGCCACCGATGGTTAGGTAATAATTCAGCGCTACTGCGACATCTCCGGCGCAGGCATGGGCGGCATCGGGATAGGTGCGTAAATACCACGGCGCATCGAACAACGCCCAGGCGGGTGAAATGACGGCGTTGGGAAGCAGAAGTTCATCGGCCGGTCGAGGCATCAAAATCCCATAATTTGTTTGATTCTTTGAAGATATCAGGCGCCTGCGTGTAAAATGATTACCGCAAATTTATAATTAAGTCGACAGCGGATTCACATACAAAGCCGCCAAAACACTCCAGGATGTCGCTGAAAGCGACTGCCTGCGAAAATAATCAAATTTCGGCGACGTAATTCCCGGTCCGATTGTAAGACCTGTTGAAATACGCGGCAAAACTGTCGCGAATATAAGATTTTTATCACCAAAATTCTGCGCCAGCATGGCCCCAAAACGCGCTGCTTCGTCAGGCTGGCCGGCCACACGCAAGGCCAGGGCTGCAAAGGCGCTCCCTTCGCACCAAATCCCATCGCTGGCGCTGCTGAACCCGATGCCGCGTGGTGCGGCAGGGGGTTGCGCCAGCGCGTTGATCGCCTGATCGGGCTTGTTGCCATCACTTAGCCCCGCCAGATAGGGCCAGATATTCGCATCCGCCGCGATGAGATGATTGACTGCGCCATCGGGCGTCAGGCCGGCATTGAACAGCGGCCGATCACGCTCCTGCATCGATGCCACAAATAGCCGGGCATGAGCCGATGCCGTTGGCATACCCGCTTTGCCGAACATGACCGCCAGATCGGTATTCTGCTCGGTGCTCACCCAGGTGAGTTTCTCAGGGTTCGGTTCAAAGCCGAAAAAGCCGCCATAGAACCCTGCCGGCGCATGCAAATTTTGCGAGAGCCACAAGGCAGTAAGATGGGCGGCGGCCCGATAAATAGTATGATTGACCCCGCGATCAGCCAGGGCCAGCCAGAGCAAAACCACCCAGGCCATCGGCCCGCTTTCGCTGCCCACCTGATACGGGTCTTCCAGCCATTCATTCTGCGCGGCATCCCACCAGCCTGGCAGCGCGATGATCCCTCCGGCACTCACCGCGCCGGCCCGATAGGCATTGCGCAATCGGCCATCATGCCAGAACCGGTCATGGGTTTGCGCGATGACAAAGCCATCGGCAATGCGCGCGGCCTCCGCCGGATGCCCGGC
>NCAP01000083.1 GCA_002255495.1 Rhodospirillales bacterium 20-60-12
ACCCCAGACCCGCTTGCCCTCACACTGAAAGAGCGTTTTGATCAGGCGATCAAAACTTTGCGCGTCAGCATGGGCTTTGCCATGCTCCATGGCGGGGTGTCGCGCGCCGTCCTTTGCGCGCTCGATGCGCGGATCGGCTCAATCCTCAGCCGCTTCCATCGCGCCCTGGCCCGGGGCGCGCGGCCTGCCAAGTCCACAAAACCAATCCAAAACCCGCTTGGCCAAACCCCTCCATCCATCCCTCGCACGCACCCCCGCCCGGTCCCGTCCTATCTCCGCCACTGGGTTCCCGCTTATTTCGATGGTCAGCCCCCGCCCAAACTCGGCACCGCCTTCGGCGCCGCCCGCCGGGCGATGAATTCCTACTACGCGGTCAACGCCGCCATCCAGCAACTCAGCCATCTGCTGGCCCAGCCGCAAGTCACCGATCAGATCGAAACCAACCCCGCCCTCGGCCGCATCCTTCGCCCGCTCTGCCACATGCTCGGCATCCACCCACCGCCATGCCTGCAACGCAGCCGGCGCGAAGCCCCGAAAAAACCCGCCCGCACCCCGCGCCCCAAACCCAAACCCCGCGCACGGGGCTTCAGCCTCATCGCCATCCACCCAGAGCGTTGCCGGACAAACCCCTACGCCATCCCACCAGGCCGATGGCGCAAAAGCACCGCCTGACCGTCTCGACACGGCACAACAAAATAATCCTGGAAACGACCCTAATTCGTCAGCGCCACAAGGCTGGCGGAGCCGCTATGCGCGCCCGAGCTGCTGGCACTGCCGGCGGCCTGCAATTGCGCCGAACCGCACACCGTCACCGTATTGGCAACCAGCGACAAAGTGCCGCCGGTCGCCGCCTTCAGCACCGCGTCATTATTGATCTGAAAATTCGCACTCGGCGCATAAATCGCCCCGTTCAGCGTCATGCCCGAGCCCCCCACCACAACATCCTCGGGAATATTGCTGCTGCCGCAGGAATTTTCCGAAAGCCAGCTATAACTCGGCGCATCGCGCGATTGAAAAACCAGAACCCCGGCCAATGGCCCAGTAGTAGGAGCGGAGAAATTCCACGAGGTCTGGGTATAATTCTCCCAATCGATCCGCCCCGGATTCTGCCCGCCCAGATAAAAACTTACACCGCTCGAACTATTCACCGTCGCCCCGCCGGTGATCACGAAATCGCCGTTCTCGATATAGAAAATATTATTGCCCTGGCTGTCCGGCGTAAATGTCACACTCACCCCGTTCGAAACCGTCAGCCCGCCGCAATAGCTCCCCGCCGGCAATGTGCATTGATTGCCATTGCAAAAATGCGCCCCCCAATAGAGCGACACATTATTATATTGGCAGGGCGGTGCGCTGGGCTCGCTCAAGGCCGCAAACGGATCGGCAATGGCCGCACTGCCCGCCATCACACCATCCGTGCCGGTAATGACCGACGAGCCGTTCGGGTCCGCGAAAATCCCGCCGGCCGCCCCCACCTCCAACCCCGCCACGGTGCCGTTGCGAACATAAATCGCCTGCTGATACGAGGATGTCGCATTCGAGTCGGAAAACACCCCGCATTGGCTCGCCGTGATACGGCCCATATTCTCGACATCCACCGCCTTGGTGGCGATTTTATTCAGCGCCACAACGCACCCGGTCGCACTCGTCTGGTTGAGCAACGTCGCCGTCGCGCTATGGCCGATATTGGGTCCGCTCGCCAAAAACAGCGCCGAGAACAGCCTGTCCCCGGTCGTCTGCGCGGTAATCGTCACCGATTGGCTGGTCTCCGCCGTCACCACCACACTCACCGCTCCGGTGCCGCCAATGGCCGCCTGAGCAGCGGCCAAAGCGCTGTTCTGTATGGTCTGCAGGGTTGTGCCGGGCAGGTTCAACAACCGCGCCGCGGCCATCGCACCGGCATCGGCCGCGGTCTGCATATTGGTCGTCGTCCCGTACCAACTGCCGATATCGACGACAAACCCCATGAACCCGATCAATACCGGTGCCGCAAGGCCCACAATGGCGGTCACCGCCGCCCGCCGTCTCTGCCGGCCTTTGCCGGGCCTGATCGATTTAGGGCCGATATGGGTGAACCAACCGCCAGCGGACATGGGCCTCAATCCTCGAAAATATGTCATCGGCTGCACACAGCGCCGATCGGCCATCGAGAGGAGGCGGTTTTGCCCAGGCTGCGCGCTCATCGGAGCGACAAATAAATGAGACGCTGCGCCGTGCCTTTTGCACACGCCTCTATACTTAAGGTTGTTCCGTCCCGCAAGCAGATTTTTTATCTGCACAGCCCGGCTTGGCGATATCGCCCTTGGGCTTGCGGCGATGGTCCGGTGGTGTCAAACCCCGGCTTGGATTTGCGCGCGTTCATGGGAGATCGTTTTTGCTTCGTAAGCGCTTGGCTCTATTGGTTTCAGTTGCTCTGGTCCCGGCGATGTTTTCGCCCTCGGCCAGCTACGCAGCCCCGAAGGCGGCTTTGGCGGCGGCAACGCCGCAAGGCGGCGTCGTCGCGGCCATCACGGTCGTCGGTAACGAGCGGATCGAAACCGGGACGATCGAATCTTATATGCTGATCCAGCCGGGCGACCCGTTCGACCCGACCGAGATCGATCGCAGCTTGAAAACGCTGTATGCCACAGGCCTGTTCAAAACCGTCTCGATCACCCGCCAGGGCAATGATCTGGTGGTCAGCGTGCAGGAAAATCCGCTGGTCAGCGCGGTCTATTTCGACGGCAACAAAGCGGTTACCGACAAGCAGATGAAGCCGGCCATCAGCATGAAGCCCGATGCCGTGTTCACTCAAGCCGCCGCCGCCGCCGACCGCAGCACGATCCTGGGCCTATACGCCAAAGCCGGCCATTACGACGCGACCGTGACACCCGAAATCATCCAGCTGCCCGACAACCGGGTGAGTGTGGTCTATAAATGCGTCGACGGCCCGAAAACCCTGATCAGCCGGATCAACTTCATCGGCAACGCGCATTTCAGCCAGGCCAGCCTGCGCGATGCCATCTCCAGCCGGCAGGATGCCTGGTTCCGCTTTTTATCCAGCAGCGACGAATATAATCCCGAGCGCGTCAAATATGACGAGGAATTGCTGCGCAAATTCTATTTCCACCACGGCTACGCCGATTTCGCGCTGAAAAGTGCCGATGCCGAACTCGCCCCCGACCGGAAATCCTTCTTCCTGACCTTCGTGGTCGATGAAGGCGCGCAATATCACATCTCCAGCGTCAAAGTGGTCTCCAGCATCCATAATCTGCCGGGTGACGAATTGCGGCCTCTGGTGCCGCTCGGCAAAGGCGATATTTTCGATGGCGACGCCATCGAAGCCGGCGTCAAAGCGATTTCCAAGCGCGTCGAAAATATGGGCTTTGCCTTCGCTCAGGTCGAGCCGGATGTGAAACCCGACCCGAAAAATCACACCATCGCCTTGACCTTCAACGTCATCGAAGGCCCGCGCGTCTATGTCGAACGGGTCAGCATCTCGGGCAATACCCGCACCGAGGATCAGGTGATCCGCCGGGAAATCCCGATCGCCGAGGGCGATGCGTTCAACGAAGATGAAATGCAGACCGGTCAGGATAATCTGAAGAACCTGGATTATTTCAAGGACCCGAAAATCCAGCCGGTCCCCGGCTCAGCACCCGATAAAGTCATCCTGAAAACCACGCTCGAGGAAAAAGCCACCGGCCAGTTCTCCCTCGGCGGCGGCTATTCGACCGATCTGGGCGCGCTGGCCAATATCGGCCTGAGCCAGGATAATTTCCTCGGCACCGGCATCGATGCCTCGATCAGCGCGCTGCTCGCCCAGAAAGGCACGCAGATCAATCTCGGTGTGACCAATCCCTATTTCCTGGGCCGTAACCTGATCGCCGGCTTCGATCTGTTCCGCACATCGAACACCAACACGACCAATTTCTCCTATAACGAACGCTCGATCGGTGCCGATGTCCGCCTGGGCTTCCGCTATAACCAACATGTCAGCCAGGCCTTCACCTATTCGCTGATCTCGCGTGACGTCTATGGCGCCGTCACCGGCGCCAGCCTCTACGTGACCAGCGAGCTTGGCGCATCGACCCTCTCGCAATTGAGCCAGACCCTCACCTTCGATTATCGCGATGATCGTCTGGCCCCGACCAGCGGCACATTGATCAGCCTGACCACCGATTTCGCCGGCCTCGGCGGCAGCGCGAAATATCTCCGGGTCAGCGCCAATGCCGCCTATTATATCCCGCTCGAGCGGTTCTTCGGCGACAAAGCCTGGGTGCTGAAATTCTCCACCGGTGTCGGCTATCTCGAACCGATCTTCGGCTATAAATCCCGCCTGGTCGATAATTTCTTCCTCGGCGGCGATAATTTGCGCGGCTTCCAGACCGGCGGCGCCGGTCCGCATGATACCGTGGGCGACTCGCTCGGCGGCCGGTTCCTCTATACCGGCTCGACCGAATTGCATTTCCCGCTGCCGGTCTCGCCTGATCTGGGCGTGTCGGGTTACACCTTCGCCGATGTCGGCGGCCTGTCCGGGGTCAATGCGATCAGCGGTGTCAGCATTGTCGATACCACCGCCCCGCGTGTCGCAATCGGTGTGGGTGTCTCGGTCGATACGCCGTTCGGGTTGATCAATCTGACCTTTGCCGAACCGATCGTGAAATATAAATATGATCAGGTCGAACAATTCCGGGTTTCTTTTGGAACGAGGTTCTAAGTGATGTTTCGCCGCTTGACTGCTATCTCCGCTCTTGCCGCCTTGCTCGCCGGGGCCGCACCCGCTCTGGCTCAAACCAGCTCGGGTCCGGGCTATTTCATCCCCCATGCCGCAGCCCCCGCCGCTGCCGCACATAAACCCGCCAAGGCCGCCGAACCCGCTCCCGGCGGCATCACGCAAAACGGCATGACCACCGAGGCCGCCGGCAATGGTGCCGCCGGGCAGCCTGAGCTGCCGGCCATTCCCGTCCTGCCCGCTTTGCCCAAGGAAGCACCGCCGCCCGCACCGGTCATGGGCGTGCTGAGCGTGCCGCAAGTCATGCAGAACTCCACCGCCGCCCAGGGTGTGCAGAACATCATCCAGGCCCGCCAGGGATTGCTGCGCCAGGAAGCCCAGGCCGATCGCTCGAAATGGGAAAAGCAGCAGGCCGCCATCAATGCTGAAAAAGGCAAATTGAGCCAGGATCAGTTGAAAGCCAAAATCACCCAGGTGCAGAGCGAAATTCAGGCGGCCCAGGTGAAATTGAGCGGCGAGAATCAGGGCATTGAAAATTCAGCCAAAATCGCGCTCGGCAAAATCGAATCGACCCTCATCGCCGTGATCCGCCAGGTCTCCCAGGCGCATGGCATGAATCTGGTGCTGCACCGCTCGCAAGTGGCGCTCAATGTCAATGAATTCGACATCACCAAGGAAGTGACGGATCAGCTGAATAAATTGCTGCCGTCGGTCGAAGTGCCGCCGACCGTCATCCCCAAACATGTCGCCACCGATTCAAACATGGACCCCAACCAGTTCAACGGCCAGGATCCGAACCAGGATCCTGTCCCGCAACAAAACCAGTAACCAACGCAGCGCCGGCGCAGCAAGCCCGCCATGTCGGGAAAATCGATGCCCGGTGACAAGCGGTTCTTTGCCTCTACCGGCCCTTATCGGCTGGCGGAACTCGCGGCCACACTCGGCCTCGATCCGCCGGCCGACCCGGCTTGCCTGATCAGCTCCATCGCACCTTTGCAAATCGCCGGCCCCGGGCAGATCAGCTTTCTCGATAACCGCCGCTATGCCAGCGCTCTGGGGACATGCCGCGCCAGCGCAGTCATCGTCCATCCGGATATGGCAGCGCGCGTGCCGGCCTCCTGCATCGCCTTGATGACGCGCGAGCCCTATCTCGCTTGGGCCACCATTGCCCGGTTGTTTCACCCCGAGCCACCCGGACAACCCGGCATTCATCCCAGCGCGGTCATCGGCGCAGATGCGCATATCGCACCGGACGCGGAAATCGGACCCGGTGCCGTCATCGGTGCTGGCGCAGAAATCGGCGCGCGGAGTGTGATCGGCGCATTGAGCGTCGTCGGTCCCGGCGTCATCATCGGCGCCGATTGCCGGATCCACCCCCATGTCACACTCACCCACGCCATCCTCGGCGACCGGGTCGTGCTGCATCCGGGCGTGCGGGTCGGCCAGGCGGGGTTTGGTTTTGCCGTATCGAAAACCGGCTTCATCGGCGTGCCGCAGCTCGGCAGGGTGCTGCTCGGCGATGATGTGGATGTCGGGGCGAACACCACGATCGACCGCGGATCAGCCAACGACACCATCATCGGCGCAGGCTCGCGGCTCGACAATCTGGTGCAGATCGGTCACAATGTCGAACTCGGCAGGGCTTGTGTCGTTGTCGCGTGCGCGGCCATTTCCGGCTCTACCATCGTCGAAGATCAGGTCATGATCGGCGGCCAGGCCGCTTTCGCGGGGCATCTTCGGATCGGCAAGGGTGCGCAGATCGGCGCGCAGGCCGGTGTCATCAACGATGTCCCGGCAGGTGCGAAAATGCTCGGCAGCCCGGCCCAACCGATCAGATCATTCTTTCGCGAAGTCGCGATTTTGCGCCGCCTGGCACGCAAACCGGGCGCACATGGAGATCAAAACTGACTATGATGGATGGTATTATGTCCGAGACTCCCACCCCCGACGCTGCGGCGCCGGGCAGCCAAAACCAAGAGCGCGCCGTCGTGAAACTGGTCGATATTGCCGGCATCATGCATGCTATTCCGCATCGCTATCCGCTGTTGCTGATCGATCGGGTGGTCGATGTGCATCCGAATGTCTCGGCCATCGGCATCAAGAACGTCTCGGTCAATGAATCCTTCTTCCAGGGCCATTTCCCCGGCCATCCGGTCATGCCCGGCGTGCTGATCATCGAGAGCATGGCCCAGACGGCCGCGGTCCTGGTGGTCGAAACATTGGGTCCGGCAGCGGCCGGCAAGGTCGTGTATTTCATGTCGATCGAGGGTGCGAAATTCCGCCGCCCCGTCGTCCCTGGCGACCAGTTGCGCATCCATGTCGTCAAGGAGCGCAATCGCGGCAATGTCTGGAAATTCCACGCCATCGCCAAGGTCGATGGCATCGCAGTCGCGGAATCGACATACTCCGCCATGATTATGGATAAGGTCGCCGAACCCACATGATCCATCCTCAGTCGGTTATTGCCCAGGGCGCGCGCCTTGGCGCGAACGTGCGCATCGGTCCGTTCTGCACAGTCGGTCCCGATGTCGAAATCGGTGACGGCGCCGAACTTATCTCCCATGTCGCCGTCGATGGCCGCACCAGAATCGGCGCCGGCGCCAAATTATTTCCCTTCTGCACCGTCGGCCTCGCACCGCAGGATCTGAAATATAAAGGCGAGGACACCGCCACCGAAATCGGCGCGCGGACCATGATCCGCGAACATTGCTCGGTGCATCGCGGCACCATCACCGGCTCAGGAATCACCCGCATCGGCGATGATTGCCTGATCATGGCGGTGGTTCACGTCGCCCACGATTGCCAGATCGGTCATGGCGTCGTGATTGCCAATAACGTCGTCATGGGCGGGCATGTCAGCATCGGCGACCGTGCGGTCATCGGCGGGTCGGCGGCCTTGCATCAATTCGTCCGGATCGGCGCCGGAGCGATGATCGGCGGGGTCTCGGGGGTCGAGGCGGATGTCATTCCCTTCGGCTCGGTGATCGGTAATCGGGCGCGCCTGGTCGGGCTCAACATCATCGGTCTGCGCCGGCGCGGGCTCGATCGTGCCGGCCTGCACCGGATGCGCGCTTTGTATAACGAACTGTTCACCGGCCCCGGAATCTTCGTCGATCGCCTGGCGGCAGCCCGGATCAGCCATGCGGGCGACCCATTCGCCGACGATATTTTTGCCTTCATCGATACGCCGAGCAAACGCGGCTTGATCCGCGCGGCATCGGCCGGTTTGTCGGACGAGGATGGCTGATCAGGACGCAGCACCGCTCGGCATCATCGCCGGCGGAGGGGCCCTGCCGGGACTGGTTGCCGCAGCGGCACGGGCGAGCGGACGCCCGGTTTTCATCATCGGGCTCGAAGGGTTTGCCGAGCCCGCGATTTTGGCGCCTTTCCCCCATGAGATGTTCCGCTTCGGTGCCGCCGGCCGCATGATCGCGGCCTTGCGCGCCCATGGCTGCCGCGATCTGGTGATGGTCGGCCCGGTGAAGCGGCCCTCCTTGCTCAATATCCGCCCCGATGCCGAAGCCGCCCGCCTTCTGGCACGGGTCGGCCGGGCCGCCTTCGCCGGTGATGATGGTTTGCTTGCCGCCATCGTCCGGGTGCTCGGCGATGAGGGGTTTCGGGTGCACGGCGCCCATGAAATCCTGACCAATGTCATCGGCGCCGGCGGATTACTGGCCGGATCCGAGCCCGACGATCTGGCCAGTGCCGATATTGCCCGCGGTGTCGCGGTGCTGCATGCCTTGGGCACCGCCGATGTCGGTCAAGCCTGTGTTGTGCAGCAAGGCATCGTGCTGGCGGTCGAGGCGGCGGAAGGCACCGATGGCATGCTGAGCCGGGTGGCGAGCCTCGCCCGGCCCGGCCCGGGCGGGGTGCTGGTGAAATTGGTGAAATCGATCCAGGACCGGCGCACCGATCTGCCGACGATCGGCGCCGCCACGATCCGCAATGCCGCGCTGGCAGGGTTGCGTGGTGTGGCATTCGAGGCGAACGGCACCATTATCATGGATCGGGAGGCCGCAATCGCCGCGGCCCAGGAAGCCGGGCTGTTCCTGATCGGCATAAATCCCGCATAACCGTAACGGAGAGCATTGATGAGCATTCAATATAAATATCTGCACACCATGATCCGCGTGAAAAATCTCGATGAGAGTGTGAAATTCTACACTGAATTGCTCGGCATGAAGGAAATTCGCCGCACCGATGTGCCGGATGGCAAATACACTTTGGTATTCGTCGGCTATGGCGATGAATCATCCCATACCGTGCTCGAACTGACTTACAATTATGGTGTCGATTCCTACGACCAGGGCACCGCGTTCGGCCATCTGGCTTTGGGTGTCAGCGACATCAAAACATCCATCGAGGCGTTGCGCGCCGCCGGTGCCAAAATCGTCCGCGAGCCAGGCCCGGTGAAATTCGGCAAAACGGTTATCGCCTTCATCGAAGATCCGAACGGCTATAAAATCGAACTGATCGAACGCTAAATTATATAGGCCATCGGCGGAACTCTTATCCCGCCGATGGCCGCGCGGGTGATCCCGCGCCCTATTTCAGCCTTTGCAATGCATCGATATGAAGGCTCAGATCGATCCGACATTGACTGAGAATGGCGATGCGTCGGTCTTCCAGCACCGCACTGCGCTGACGCCGCCTGGCGAGTTGGACGAGCTTGTCATCGCGGGCGGCGAGCAAGGCGGTGATATGGGGTTGAAAGCTGCGCACCAGAAACCTCAGCCATTGCGCGAGATCGGCTGGCTCGGCGCCGGTAAAATCGAGATGTTTGAGCGACACGGCCAACATATCGGCAGGTTGCATCGCCTCATTCGTCACCCACCGGTTGGTGGTGAACAGGCGCATCGGCAAGCCGTGATAATCGATCGAAATGCCGATGATATGGGCGAAATCGGCAATCTGGTCGCGTATTTTACGATCGGGCAGGGGGGCGAAGAGATGAAAATGCCCATGCTCGCCGGCGATCCGCTCCGCCTGGTCATGGGCGTGATAATAAAAGCGAAAGCCGCTCGCCGGCAGATTCTGCTTGCCCGCCGGATAATGCTGCCACTCGACAAACGGCCCGGGGAACCCACCAGGCGCATCGCGGTTCAATCCCGATAAGGATGTATCACCTTGCGCCGTCCAACGGCGGATATGCTCAACCACACCGATAGAAGCCTGGGTCATCTGGCGGATTTGCCGGCGCGATAAATCAGCCGGCAAGGGCAGGCGCCGCCTTTGTCCGTCATGAAAAAGGTGAAGCGGCCCTGCGGCACGCTTCACCATGATAGAGGTCTCGCCAAGAGAGGAGATCGTTTACTGGGTGCAGGGATTAGCCGGCTTGCTGGATTTCGTGCTGCTCGATTGATTGCCACCGGTCGCTGGCTTGCCGCACGGGGCGCAGGGATTACAGGCCGCTTGCGCAACCGAGATCGGCGATAAGTGACTTGCCGAAGGCGGCAGCATCGGCGCCATGCCGGTCGCCAATGCGATCACCGGCAATGCCATGCTCAGATGGGTCAGTTTTTTGTTCATGCTGCGTGGTTCCTGTTAAGATTGCTTGATTGCGATAGTCAGAGGCGACTCGACGCTGCGGCTGGGGCTGGCCGGGGATTGTTTGGCCCGGGTCAGATATCCCACGCTCACCAGCACGGCTGTGAGCAGTGCCAGCACAGCCCAGCCGGGCAGATGCAGAAGCTGCGGCAGCGTCCATGCGTCTGGCCCGGTTTGGGCGTAAACGATGTGGCCAATCAGCGGATAGAGCAGATCGAAAACGATGGTCCCGAGGCCAATACCGACCAGAAAGAACAACGCATCGATGCGGCCGGAGAAGAGCGAAGCCATCGATGTACCCGGGCAATAACCGCCGACGGCCATGCCGATCCCCACCCCGACGCCGCCGATCAAAGTGCCCCAGAAATACACCGAAGGCACAAATAAATTGCTCAGCGCCACAACCCCGAGCGCTTGCAGCGTATAAAGTCCGATGGCCGCGACAATGATCGCGGTGAACATCACCTTGAACACGGTCCAATCCTTGAACTGCAATTGCGCCGTGGTTTTGCAGGGCGTGCCGAATCCGGCATTCTCCAAAACGACGCCGAAAATGAGCCCGAGGACGAGTCCGGAGAGGATGCCGGTATTGCCGAGTGGAAAATTCATGACCACAGACCTTTCGAGATTTGGCCGAACAACACGCCGGCGGCAAAGAAACCGATCAGGAACAAAAAGCCCGCGACCGCGAGTGGTGCTGAACCCGACAGCCCCATACCGCTCGCGCAGCCCATGGCGGCACGTGCGCCGAAGCCTGAAAACAGGCCGCCGAGTGTCGCCAAACCGATCCGGACCATCACTGAAGCATGCGGCGGCCCATCGATTTTGAGTTTGAACCGCCGGCCATAAAGGCTGGCCCCCAACGCACCGAGCATCAGCCCGATGACTTCCCACACGACCCAGATATTCAGGCTATGCTTGAAATAAGTGCCGAGATAGCTGTGCGGTGCAACCGTGCCGGGCGCGATCTGCCCGCTTACTTTCGCGGTCAGTGCGGTGGTCGCACCTGTCACACCAAGGCCGTGCCCGGTGACCAGGAAGGTCGCGAGCAAGCCAAGGCCGAGTATGCCGCCTGCGACATAGGGGTTCCAAAGCGGTTTTGCGGTGTTGTTCATGATCTGGTCCTTAGCCTGGTGTCTTGCCGGGAACGACCGGCAGGCCCTCATGAGTCCAGGTCGCCATCGAGCCGGCATAGAGACGCACATTCGGATTGCCGACGACTTCGCGCAGGGCGAACCAGTCATTCGAGGCCAGATGCCCGGTGTTGCAGAAGGTGATCCCTTTGCCCATCGGATCTACGCCGGCCTTCTTCAATTCGGCGGTGATCTCGGCCTTGCTTTTCATCCCCTCGCCATCCGGGGTCAATAAAGTTGAGAAAGGCAGGCTGATCGCGCCCTGCAATGTGCCCGCTGCCGCATCGACCGGCGCCATTTTCAGGCCCTCATATTGCGCAACCGGCCGGGCATCGACCAATTGGATATCACTTGATGCAAGCGCCGCACGGACGTCTTTGGTGGTCGCCAGATAGCCCGGCGTGACATGAGGGGTGAAGGTTGCGGTCGCGACGACAGGCGCTGCGGTCGACATTTTCCGGGATGGGTCGGCAGCCCAGGCGCGGTCACCGCCATTCATGATCGAGACGTTATTGTCGCCGACATAACGCAGCGTCCAATAGATCCGCGCGGTGGCCTTGAAATCGCCTTTGACCGGGCCCGCCGGCACCAGGTAGACCCGGGTTTGATTATTGATACCGTAACGGCCGACAACGGCCGCAATATCGGCCGTGGGCGGCAGCATGAAGGGGTGGGCGCCACCGACCGTGCGCCAGCCATCGTCAAGGAATCCGGTGAACTGGGCATTCGGCAGATGGCCCTGATCATAGACGGATTTTTGCTTGTCGGTGTCGTAAACCTCGATGATGACGGTATTTTTCTGGCCCATATGCGCCTGGACATAAGCCGGCGTGACCAGAGCGGGCGCTGCCGCCGCGGCGGCCCTCGCGGCCAGAGGGCTGATCGATAGAAGCAGGGACGCGGTCAAAACAGCTTTGCCAGCGGCGGATTTCATGGTGGCGGACTCCCTTATATTCGGTCTGTGCCGTTTATTTTATAATAATATAGATATACATATGATGTATCATATATTGCTGGGAGTCAACAAAATCCTGCATCGCCGGCTGGGTTCGGCGCCATGGCAGGCGGGTTCATATTTGATGTTGTCCGTAACCGGCGCGCGTGATCGACCGGGCACGAGGTCTCAACTCATGGGGATGAGACCTCGTGCCGCGCGAACAAGCGCGCGGCGAGGCAAGCGAAAAATCTCAGTCCTTGGCGGTGTGAATGTCATGCACCTCGATGCCAGACCCGTCGCTGCTCAGTTCCAGCCATGATTTATGGGCCAATGTATTGCGGGTGTCGTGATATCCGGTTTTCCAATGTTCGCGCATGGACAGGCGGCTGAACTCGTAGTCTTTGGCATCGCCCTCATAGGCTTTCTGCCGATAGATCATTTGCATGATATTGATCTCCGGCAAACTGGCCAGTTCGGCTTTCTGCCGCCGCTGTGCATCGCTCAATTTGGTCTCAGGGATCAGTGAGAGGGCTTCGAACAAAGCCTGCTTCAGCCTGTGGGTTTGGGTGAAATGATCGGTCGTCATGCGGGTGCGCGACGAATATTGAATATCCTTTTGGCGCGACAGCACTTCGGGCATATCGCGCGGCAGATCACCACGGGCGCTGAACAGATCAACCTGGAACACCAGGCGCTTTTCCGAGCGGACATTATCGAGCACATGTTGCAATGGTGTGTTCGATACCAGACCGCCATCCCAATAAAATTCAGAACCGATTCTGACCATCGGCAATGCCGGCGGCAAGGCGCCCGATGCCATGACATGCTCAGGGCCGATCAGAGTCTCCTGGTTATCGAAATAGACGAAATTTGCGGTTTCCACATTGACCGCACCCACGGCAAAACGTGTAGCGCGGCTATTGATCAAATCGAAATCAACAAGCCGGCGCAGCGTCTCGTGCAGGGGCGAGGTGTCATACATCGCGGTTGCGGTTTTGGCACCGCGCGGGCTGAGCCAGGCATTCGCCTGATTGGGTTTGAAAAACCCAGGCTGGCCGAACATCATCGCCTGCATAGCCGACATCGCATTGCGCCATTTGCGCGCCGCATCGCCCTCGCCGGCCGGCGGCAAAATGTCGCGGCTGGTCACAATGTCCCAGAATTCGGCAAGCCGTTCGAGGCGTCGCTCCGGCGGGTTGCCGGCAATCAAGGCGGAATTGATGGCGCCGATGGATACGCCGGCCACCCAGTCCGGCTCAAGATCAGCCTCATGCAAGGCTTGGTAAACGCCGGCCTGATACGCCCCGAGCGCACCGCCGCCCTGCAAAATCAAGGCAATGCAACGCCCGGGCGCAGGCTTTGTGGTGGTTGATGGCGAGGGTTGTTTCGTCAGTGGCATCGCGTCCATGATCTATACTCCAGTGGCGGGGGCCTTGATTGCGTGTCTCTGCACGATCGAAGAATGTTGCAGGCTGTAAGGGCGGGCTGTTGATATGTCCTATCGCCCTATTCTACATCTGTTACGCCTTATCTGGCGAGTGGTCATACACCAAGCCGTGCAGGCGATGATAACCATTTTGTCACATGCATTCGTCACCCAGCCCGCTTACATCGGCCTGATAACCGGAGATTTTGAATGACGATTGATGAAATTCTCTCAGCCTCCTCCATGCCATTGGCATCCCCCAGTTACCCAAAAGGCCCCTTCAGATTCAATAATCGCGAATATCTGCTGATCCATTACGAGTCTGATCCCGCGGCGATCCGCGCCATGTTGCCCGAACCGCTGGAGCCGGATGGTAATCATGTGTTCTACGAATGGATGAAAATGCCCGACAGCTCGGGCTTT
>NCAP01000084.1 GCA_002255495.1 Rhodospirillales bacterium 20-60-12
TGGCGACGGCGCCCTGCCCGCGCAGGATGGCGGGATTTTTGTGCTCGACATGGGCGAGCCGGTGAAAATCGTTGATCTGGCCCGGCAGATGATCCGGCTGGCGGGATTGCGCCCGGACATTGATGTGCCGATCCGCTTCACAGGCTTGCGGCCCGGCGAAAAACTATTCGAGGAATTATTTCATGGCCGCGAGCGGCCGGTGCCGACCGGCCATGAGGGCCTGCTTATGGCTGCGCCGCGGATCGTTGATCTGGCGACCATCGGCCGGGCGATCGACCTGATCGACCAGGCCGCGCAATCGGGCGACGCAAGTGCAGCACTTGGCGAATTGGCACGTCTGGTGCCCGAATTCGCGCATAATGCGGGGTAGGGCCTGCGGCCTATTTGTTATTTTATCGTAACAATTAGGGCGTGCAGAATTATGGCCCTTGGCGTCCTATTTTTTTGATGTTGCAGGATGGGATGACAGGCTGGTGCCAGGGTGGGACGCGCGTGTTGTGGTGTTGTGCGGGCGTGAAGGCGATGCGGCTGTCGGGGTTGATGTTGTAATTGGCCCTGACATCGGGCGCGCATTTGGGCGTTCTGGGGCGCGTGGGGCGGGGTTTGGTGGATTTGGGGCGTTTGATGGCCGGGGGGTGTCGCAGACCGAGCATGGTGTGGAGCGGGCGGAGGATGCGGCCGAGGCTGGGGTGGGTGGCGAGCAGGGCTTGGAGGGTGGGGTCTTCCATGAAGTGCTGGAGTTCGAGGCGGGCGTGGGCGCCGGCGACGATGGGGCCGGCCGGGCTGTTGGGGAGCAGGCGGATGAGCCAGGCGAAGCCGCGCGGGAGGGTGAGGACTGGTTTGGGTTTGGGGGCGGGTTCGCGCGCGGCGGTTTTGCGCGTGCGGGGGGATTGTGGCGGGCGGGCGGCGATTTTGGCGAAGCGGGCGATCAGGGTGCTGAGATAGTTTCCGATCAGGACGAGGAGGGGGCCGTGGATTTTCAGCCTGTGGCCGTTATCGGCCACGGATTTCTGCAGGGCGCGGAAGATGATCGCGAAGCGCTCGGACGGGTCGGTTGGTATGAGGGGCGCGTTCGAGATCATGACCGCATATAAACCACGGAGGGTGGGGGGTGAGAAAGGGAATTGTTAGAGCGGGGTGTGTTTTTACGCACAGGCTGCAAGGGTGTTTTATCGATCGATTTTATGCGTTTGGATTTCGGCTTTGGATGGGTTTCTTCCGGCCCGCTGGCGCATGGGTCACGCGAGCGCCGAACCTTCAGTATTCGGCGAGAGCTGGGCGGAAGCGGAATGGCGCCGTTTAGGTCGAGGACAATTGATAGAGCACAGCATGATATACAATTGAATATAAATCACAAAATCCGAAGCCGACCTTTTTTGGCTTACGGCCTTTATTTCCTTCACGGCAAATTGCTGACTGACTTAGCAGGCATGAAAATGCAATGTATATATTGGAAATAACTAACAATACAGAATCCCCCTATCTCATTGCTGAGATAGGGGTAATCCGTCAGTGGAAAAATCCACTTTGCCGTGGTTTCACTACTGATTTCCCACCACTGTTATTGCGCTTTCCCTGTTTTTTGTCAAGTTAGTGAATAGCGACATACAGGAAGAGGTGCTCCATGCGCAGTTTCGGGATTGATGCTGGCATTGCGTCGGTTGGTTGGGCAGTGATGGATAACGACGGTGCTGGCGGCAGCATTGTGGCATGCGGCACGCGGATGTTCGATGCCCCTGAGACGGACAAGGACCGCAAGCCCACAAATGCAATAAGACGCGAAAAGCGAGGCATGAGACGGGTGCTGCGCCGCCGCCGTCAGCGGATGAATGCCGTCCGCCAGCTGCTAGCCGATCATGGTCTGCTTGCCGGGAGATCAAACGACTCGCTTGCGCTAGGCATCGATCCCTGGGCGCTCCGCGCAGCAGGTCTCGATCGCCCGCTAGCTGATTCCGAGTTTGCCGCTGTACTTGGACACATCGCGCGCCATCGAGGATTTCGATCCAATGCAAAGGCTGAGCGCGCCAGCAACGCAAGCAATGAAACCTCGAAAATGCTCAGGGAGATCGATGCCAATCGGGACCGGCTGAGCCAGTGGCGGACGATCGGCGAAATGTTCGCTTGTGATGTCGCTTTCGCTGGGCGCAAACGCAACCGAGGCGGCGGGTTTTCGTGCTCGATACTGCGCGACGATCAGGAGAACGAAATACGCCGATTGTTTGCCGCCCAATACCGGCTCGGCAACGCTAGGGCGACGGAAGAGCTTGAGCAGGCTTTCATTGCAACCGCCTTCTCCCAACGTCCGATGCGCGATTCCGATGATCTTGTCGGGTTCTGTTCGTTGATTCCAACTCAGAGACGGTGTGCGCGGCGATCTCACGCGTTCGAGATGTTTCGCTTATTGTCGCGACTGAATACCATCCGCATTGGCGCACCGGGCGGTGCCGAACGCCGCCTCAGTGCGGCGGAGATTGCTCTGATTACGGGCGATTTTGGGGTGCAGAAAACAATGAGCTGGAAGTTTCTTCGCAAGCGTCTCGATTTGGCACCTAGCACGAGGTTTGCCGACGTCGCCGCCGAAGACGAGAAAAATGATTTCGTAGCCCGTGCAGGCGCGGCCGCCGAAGGTAGTTATGCGATCCGCCAGGTGGTGGGCGATGCCGGGTGGAAATCCTTGCTCGCACAACCCGAAGCGCTCGATGAACTCGCGGCGATCCTGACATTTCGCGCCGATGTCGGGTCGATCAGGGTCGGGATTATGGCGTTACCGATAGAGTCTTTGATTGCTGAAACCCTCATCAATGCGGCCGAAAACGGTAAATTCGATCATTTCACCGGTGCCGGGCATATTTCCGCTGCTGCTGCACGTGCGCTTTTACCGTATCTCGCACGTGGCTTGGTGTATTCCGAAGCCTGCGCCGAACTTGGTTTCGATCCGGCAGCTCGCGCCGAGGTCATTCTGTCGGATGTTAAAAATCCGATCGCACGCAAGTCCGTGAGCGAAGTGCTTAAGCAGGTGAAAATCATGGTGCATGAATTCGGCCTGCCGGATCGCATTCATGTCGAACTTGCGCGCGATATCGGCAAGGGAGTCAGTGAGCGCGATGAAATCAGCCGGGGTATCGAAAAGCGTAACAAACAACGGGACCGCCAGCGCGACGATTTTACCGAACTACTCGGACGGGCACCGATGAGTGCTGACGATATGTTACGGTTTGAACTTTGGCAGGAACAGAATGGGCGCTGCCTTTACACCGACCGTGACATTCCGGTTTTGAGTGTGGCTGGTACCGATAACTCCGTACAGGTCGATCATATTCTGCCCTGGAGCCGGTTTGGTGACGATAGCTTCGTCAACAAGACGCTGTGCTTCACCAGCGCTAACTCCGAGAAGCGTGGGCGCACACCTTATGAATGGTTTATTGCTGAAAAGACACCTACGGAGTGGGCAGTATTTCAGGCCCGTGTGGATTCTTGCAAATCGATGAAGAGCTACAAGAAGCGGGGTCATTATCTTCGCCAAAACGCCGCCGAGGTGGAGGAGCGCTTCAAGGCCCGCAATCTGGGCGATACGCGCTACGCGACGCGACTCGCTCTCGATTTGATCGCCCGCAAATACTATCCTGACCCGATGACCCGACACGTTCTTGCCCGTCCCGGCGCTTTGACATCCAAGCTGCGCCGCGGCTGGGGATTGGAATTTCGTAAGAAGGACGCGAACGGCAAGCGCCTGTCGGACGATCGCCATCATGCGCTCGACGCTATCGTGGTTGCGGCGTGCAGCGAAGCGATGCTCAACAAGCTGACGCGCGCATTTCAGGAGGCCGAAGCGCAGGGGCTCGGGCGTGATTTTGGCGCGCTTGATCAACCATGGGACGGGTTTCGTGAACAGGTTATGGCGGCGGTTGACACCGTGCTCGTTTCCCGAGCTGAACGTCACCGGGCGCGCGGTGAGGCACATGCCGCGACCATCAAGCAAATCCGTGAACGCGATGGAAAGCTCGTTGTTTTCGAGCGCAAAGCGATCGATGCTTTGAAGTCGAGCGACCTCGGTCGGATCAAAGATAGCGAGCGGAACCGAGCAATCGTTGAGTCGCTCGGCGCTTGGATTACGGCGGGCAAACCGAAGGACAAGCCGCCGCTGTCACCGAAGGGCGATCCGATCGTCAAAGTGCGATTGGCAACGACCGATAAGATCAATGTCGAGATCAGGGGTGGCACCGCCGAGCGAGGCGATATGGCACGGGTGGATGTATTCCAGAAAAATGATGCCAAGGGGAGGGCGCGGTTCTATTTGGTACCGGTTTATCCGCACCAGATCGCTAAAATGGCGGTGCCTCCGAATCAGGCTGTGGATGCAGGGAAAGACGAGTCCGAATGGACTGTGATTGATTCGACGTTCCATTTCATGTTCAGCATCTACGGCAATAGCCTGTTGGAAGTAACCAAGCCTGATGGTGAAGTTGTGACGGGATACTTTAAGGGTTTGAACCGTTCAGTGGCCGCTATCACGTTGGCGGAGCACCAAAATCCGCTGGCGGTGAAACAGCGTATTGGGACGCGCACACTCCTCAGATTCCGCAAATTCAACATCGACCGCCTTGGCCGTCACTACGAAATCAAGCAGGAAACGCGGACATGGCATGGCGTGGCCTGCACATAAGCCGACCCTGCCGGCTCACCCTGACGGATGGGCAATGCGTCGTTACCCAAGACGGAGCCGAAACTCGACTCGCTCTGGAAGACCTTGCCTGGATTATTCTTGATACCGCGCAGGCGACACTGACCACCAGCCTGCTTTCAGCCTGTATGGACGCCGGTATTGCTCTGGTCGTGACCGATTCACGGCATCACCCAAGCGGTCTGGTGTTGCCGTTTCACCGGCATCACCGGCAAGCCAACATTGCCGGCATTCAGCTTGGGGCTACCGCTGCGCTGCGCAACCGCCTTTGGCAGGTTGTGGTGCGCGGCAAGATACGCAATCAGGCCGCTATTCTGGATATTTGTGCGGATGGTGCGGCGCCGTTGCTGGCGATGGCAGATCGGGTCGAATCGGGAGATCCGGACAATATCGAGGCTCGGGCTGCCCGCCATTACTGGTCGCGGCTATTTCCTGATTTCGTGCGCCAAAACAGCGATGATTTGCGCAACGCAATGCTCGATTACGGCTACGCCGTGATGCGCGCGGCAGTTGCGCGGGCGCTGGTAGCGGCAGGGCTGCTGCCGTCGATCGGCCTGCACCACGCTAGTGCAGTCAACCCATTTAACCTCGCCGATGACTTGCTTGAACCCTTTCGACCGATTGTGGATCGTATGGTTTGGCGTTTGTCCGATCACGGTATTGCCTGTGATGGCAAACTGACGCTGGAGCACCGCCGCTCTCTCGCCGGCGTTCTGCTCGAAACGACCTGCTTTGGAGGTGAAATGGTTACAGCGCTGATTGCTACCGAAATGGCAGTGGTTTCCCTCGTGCGAGCGTTCGAGGCAGCCACTGCTAAAATTCTGCTTCTGCCCAAAATAGAAAACAGTAAATGAAAGCCGAGGAGATTCGCTTCGTGTGGCTCTTTGTGTTTTTTGACCTCCCGGTCGGTACCAAGCCAGAACGTCGTGCCGCAACCCGGTTTCGCAATTTTTTGAAAGATGACGGCTACATGATGTTGCAATTTTCAGTCTACGCACGCGTCTGTCGCGGCGAAGATGGCGCTATAAAACATATTGCGCGTGCCACTCGAAACCTGCCCAGCGCAGGAAGTGTCCGTGCCTTACAGGTGACTGATCGGCAATATGGCAGAATGAGATTGCTTTTGGGTGAGGTGAAGCCAACCGAAAGCGCCGGTTCGGCGCAACTCGTTCTTCTATGACAACGCGTCAAAAAAGCGGAAAAATCTCCACGTTCTGTAGAGAAATTTCCTTTATTTTGAAGCCATTATGGAGAGCCTAGCCTAGCAGGGGGAAATCAGTAGGGAAACCACGGCAGCGGGCGCTGCGCTTGCACTCATTGCGCGAGCCTAGCAGGGGGAAATCAGTAGGGAAACCACGGCTTGCCTGTGCTGGTCGAGATGGTCAATCTCAGCCTAGCAGGGGGAAATCAGTAGGGAAACCACGGCTCAATCGCGGCGTTCGGCGTGCCGGCTGTTAGCCTAGCAGGGGGAAATCAGTAGGGAAACCACGGCACGGCGCGCGCGGCATTCAGCGCGTAAGGGAGCCTAGCAGGGGGAAATCAGTAGGGAAACCACGGCAGCAGATCGAAAACATCGTCAAATCGTGGCAGCCTAGCAGGGGGAAATCAGTAGGGAAACCACGGCCCAGCCGCTACGTTGGCGGAGGACCATGTCAGCCTAGCAGGGGGAAATCAGTAGGGAAACCACGGCGTCGATGATGATTGAATTTGCCATTGTCTTAGCCTAGCAGGGGGAAATCAGTAGGGAAACCACGGCCCAGGGCCGACCAGGCGCGATATAAATCCAAGCCTAGCAGGGGGAAATCAGTAGGGAAACCACGGCGTCGAGTATGCTGTCGCGTGCAAAGAATGCAGCCTAGCAGGGGGAAATCAGTAGGGAAACCACGGCCTCTGGATAGACTGCCTGCAAACTTTCAAAAGCCTAGCAGGGGGAAATCAGTAGGGAAACCACGGCATAACATCGTGACGGCGAGCAGCCCAAACCAGCCTAGCAGGGGGAAATCAGTAGGGAAACCACGGCCTTGTGCGAGTCCTTGAGGATTGCTTGTGCAGCCTAGCAGGGGGAAATCAGTAGGGAAACCACGGCCATTGCTGGAAAATTGGCCCATAACCAATCAGCCTAGCAGGGGGAAATCAGTAGGGAAACCACGGCTGCATCGCGGCGTTCGGCGTGCCGGCTGTTAGCCTAGCAGGGGGAAATCAGTAGGGAAACCACGGCCAAACTGGCGCGCGACACCCGCATCCCGCCAGCCTAGCAGGGGGAAATCAGTAGGGAAACCACGGCTATCAACAGCGAAATCTTTAATGCCGGATTTAGCCTAGCAGGGGGAAATCAGTAGGGAAACCACGGCTAAATTATCTGCAACCGGAAATAAGGGTGAAGCCTAGCAGGGGGAAATCAGTAGGGAAACCACGGGATGCCCTGCTTGAGAGCAGACAACAATCTCAGCCTGGCAATGGGAAACCAGGATGCCTGTTCAATGGTCTCGATGCCCTGGATGTTGATCCCGTTTTGAAGCCACCTATTTGAGCCAAATAATCGAACGTTTCCGGCTACATCCTTAAGAAAGGTTAGCCCATTGGTTTGATTGGCTCAAGGTCATTTTCCGGAAGTCTTGATTTTTGCAACCTCAGAGATGTCTGCTTTCGGGATCACTGGCCTGGACCGTGTATGGCCGGGATGAGTGCAAAGCCGTCAGCCTTGGACGATGCTCAATGCTCGCTTATTATGGTCATTGAGAGCTCTGACCTATTCCCAACTGAGGTCGAAGTCAGAGAGTCAATCTGAAATATCGCAAAAGTTTTTTGCGTCTTTTTTTCAAAAAAGACAGTTTTGCCTTGGCTTACCTTAAACTTGTTCGCGCGGCGGTCCATAGGGCCGATCGGAGCGCGGGGCAACAAAAAGCCCGGTGCTTGCGCACCGGGCTTTGTGGGGGGGACCGGTTGGTTAGAACTGGTTCATTGTGTTGTGGGCGCCGCCGGCTTTGAGGGCGGATTCGCCGGCAAAATATTCTTTGTGATCATCGCCGATGTCGGAGCCGGACATGTTTTGATGTTTCACGCAGGCGATGCCTTGGCGGATTTCCTGGCGCTGCACGTTGAGCACGTAGCCGAGCATCCCCTGGGCGCCGAAATATTCCTTCGAGAGATTATCGGTCGAGAGGGCGGCGGTGTGGTAGGTGGGCAGGGTGATCAGATGGTGGAAGATGCCGCTGCGTTTGGCGGCGTCTGCCTGGAAGGTGCGGATCCGTTCATCGGCGACGGTTGCGAGTTCGGTCGTGTCGTATTCGACATTCATCAGCTTGGCGCGATCATAGGCGGACATGTCGCGGCCTTCTTTCGACCAGGCATCGAAGACTTGCTGGCGGAAATTCAGGGTCCAGTTGAATGACGGCGAGTTGTTGTAAGCGAGTTTGGCGTTCGGGATGACCGCGCGGATGCGATCCATCATGCCGGCGATTTGTTCGATATGGGGTTTTTCGGTTTCGATCCAGAGCAGGTCGGCGCCGTTTTGCAGGCTGGTGATGGAGTCGAGCACGCAGCGATCCTCGCCGGTGCCGGCGCGGAACTGGAACAGGTTGCTCGCCAGGCGCTTCGGGCGGAGCATTTTGCCGTTGCGGTTGATGATGACATCGCCATTGCGGGCGGTCTCGGGCGAGATTTCTTCGCAATCGAGGAATGAATTATATTGGTCGCCCAGATCGCCGGCGGTGTGGCTGACGGCGATTTGTTTGGTGAGGCCCGCGCCGAGCGAGTCGGTGCGGGTGACGACGATGCCGTTATCCACGCCGAGTTCGAGGAAGGCGTAGCGGCAGGCGCGCACTTTGGCGATGAAATCCTCGTGCGGCACGGTGACTTTACCGTCCTGATGGCCGCATTGTTTTTCGTCGGACACCTGATTTTCGATTTGCAGGGCGCAGGCGCCGGCCTCGATCATTTTTTTGGCGAGCAGGTAGGTGGCCTCGGCATTGCCGAACCCGGCATCGATATCGGCGATGATGGGGACGACATGGGTTTCGTAATTGTCGATGCGGGCCTGAATTTCGGCTTGTTTGGCGCTGTTGCCGGCGGCGCGCGCGGCATCGAGATCGCGGAACATCATGCCTAGTTCACGGGCATCGGCCTGGCGGAGGAAGGTGTAAATTTCGGCGATCAACGCGGGGACGGAGGTTTTTTCGTGCATCGACTGATCCGGCAGCGGGCCGAACTCGGAGCGCAGGGCCGCGACCATCCAGCCGGAGAGATAGATATAGCGGCCTTTTGTGGTGCCGAAATGCTTTTTCACCGAAATCATTTGCTGCTGGGCGATGAAGCCGTGCCAGGCGCCGAGGGATTGGGTGTAGTTTTTCGGATCGGCGTCGTAGGCGGCCATGTCGGCGCGCATGACGGAGGCGGTGTGGCGGGCGATATCGAGGCCGGTCAGAAAGCGGTTCTGCAGGCGCATGCGGGCGACGGATTCGGCGCTGATGCCATCCCACGTGCCGCCTTTGCTGGTGATCAAGGCCGCGACATTGGCGATATGGTCCTGATAGGACCCGGACTGGTTGGTGGTGCCGGCCGGCGCCATGCTGCCGGTCATGCCTTCAGGGGAGAAATTCGCTGTGCTCATAAAATCGATCTTTCGTAGTGAACCGCTTTGGTAACGTGATGTGTCTAGTCTGCCGCACCTGCGAAGGGCAGTGTAAAAAACCGGCGAAAAGACGAAAGCTGTAAACAGATTTACAATCGCAAAATTTTATTTGTAATGTTTGTTAATCGGCCGGATGGCCTGGACGACCGCCATTCTGGCGTCTGCGGCCGGCGGGTTCGCGCGGTTGGAACCCCTTGCGCACCCCAGATGATTGCTTCATGAACGAGCAGTGTCGTCGCGTAGGTGGGGTTATGCCCACAGGATAGGCAGCCAGCTTCCCGCACGTGCCGCTTGCCCCCTGACCATTCGGGTCCAGGGCCGGCCCGGAAGCAAAGCCGCTTCTATCCGGATGGCGCACCCGCCCGTTGAATTGCCGCGGGCGCCCCAGTTTCACCCCGCCCGACTGCGCCTTTTGCGCAGAACGGTAAACCAGAATTGCCTATGCTGACCCTTCAACCCGTTCGCCAATCCGACCCATTGAACGAAGCTGTTTTAACCGTCCCCGGATTATTGAGCCGGTCGCGGTGCAGTTTGTCGGCAGCTTCGGGTTTCTCCTCGCTGTTATTTTTTCCCCCAGCCTCCGCCCAAAGCCCGCCTTGCGGGTGGCAGGAGCCTGGCCTTCGGAGTTCCCTACCCCATGCCAAAACATATGCTGATCGATGCGACCCACGCGGAAGAAACCCGCGTGGTCGTGCTGGATGGTAACCGGCTTGAAGATTTCGATGTTGAAACCGCCACCAAGCGGCAGATCAAAGGCAATATCTATCTTGCCAAGGTTATTCGTGTAGAGCCCAGCCTGCAGGCGGCTTTTGTTGAATATGGCGGCAACCGCCATGGGTTTTTGGCGTTTGCCGAAATCCATCCCGATTATTACCAGATCCCGGTTGCTGACCGCCAGCGGCTGATGGCCATGCAGGCCGAAGACGAGCGCGCGATGCAGGCCGAGGATGAGGCCGCCCCTGTGATCGATGGCGCGGCGGGCGAGCCGGCTGCAGAGGTGATCGAGGAGGCTGACGACGGCGCCAAGCCTGATGCCGGAGACGAACACCAGGCGTCCAGCGCGCAGCCCTTGATGGTCACCGAGATATCGATCATCGCGGCCGAACCGCCTTCATTTGAGGCAGACCCTGAGCCGGCGCCGTTGCCGATGGGCGATGATGAGGCGGGCGCAGCGCCGCCGAGCGCGCCCGATACCGGCTATGCCGAATCTGGTGAGTCTGGGTCTGGCGAGATGGGGCCGGTTGAGTCTGGCCCGCGCACGGAAGAGATTATTGAGGAACAGGCGCCGCCTGAGACACTGGGCGGCAGCGACGATACCGGCGATGAAGCCGAGCGGCGCGCCACCCGCCGCTTCATGCGGCATTATAAAATTCAGGAAGTGATTCACCGCCGGCAGATCATGCTGATCCAGGTGGTGAAAGAGGAGCGCGGCAATAAAGGCGCGGCTCTGACCACTTACGTCTCGCTGGCCGGGCGGTTCTCGGTGCTGATGCCCAACTCGCCCAATGGCGGCGGGGTTTCGCGCAAAATTACCTCGGCGGCTGACCGCAAGCGCCTGAAAGAGGTGATGACCGAGCTCGATATTCCCGATGGGATGGGGCTGATCGTGCGGACGGCGGGTGCCAACCGGCCGAAACCCGAGATCAAGCGGGATTGCGAATATTTGCTGCGCCTGTGGGACGATATTCGCGAGCGGACGATGGCATCGGTCGCACCGGCTTTGATTTATGAGGAAGCCAGCCTCATCAAACGCTCGATCCGCGATGTTTATACCCGCGATATCGAGGAAATTCAGGTGGATGGCGAAGCCGGGTTCAGTGCGGCGCGCGAATTCATGCGCATGCTGATGCCGAGCCACGTGAAGAAAGTGCAGCTCTGGCAGGATCCGGGGCAGAGGCTGTTTGCGAAATTCCAGGTGGAATCGCATTTGGATGCGATGCTGAGCCCGACGGTGCAATTGCGCTCGGGCGGCTATATGGTGATCAATCAGACCGAGGCTCTGGTCGCGATTGACGTCAATTCCGGGCGCTCGACCCGTGAGCGGAATATCGAGGACACGGCGCTTCGGACCAATATGGAAGCGGCCGAGGAATTGGGCCGGCAATTGCGCCTGCGCGATCTGGCCGGGCTGATCGTTGTCGATTTCATCGACATGGAAAGCCGCAAACATAACGGTATGGTGGAGCGCAAGCTCAAGGAATCGCTCAAGAACGACCGGGCGCGCATTCAGGTCGGCTCGATCAGCCATTTTGGTTTACTTGAGATGAGCCGGCAGCGGCTGCGCCCGTCGATTACCGAGACCTCGCTGGTGGCCTGCCCGCATTGTGCCGGGGCCGGGCATGTGCGCAGTACGGAATCGGCGGCGTTGCACATTTTGCGCGCGGTCGAGGAAGAGGCCGCCAAGCGGCGGGCGGCGGAAATTGCGGTGCATCTGGCTCCCGATGTGGCGCTGTATATTTTCAACCATAAGCGTGAGCGTCTGGCGGCGATCGAGGCGCATTTGTCGATGCGGGTTTTGTTCATGTCCGACCCGAGCGCCACGGCTTCGCAATTCCGTATCGAGAAATTGCGTGCGCAGAGTTTTGTGCCGCCGCCGAGCGAAAGCCCGGTTGCCATGCATGCCGCACCGGCGCGCCGCGCCGAGACGATTGAGCCGGTGGACGCCGATGATGAGGATGATGTCAGCGAGGATAACGACGCAACCGGTGCCGATGCGCCGGTGCCGGGGGAGACGGCCGAGGAAGGGCAACGCCGCCGCAAGCGCCGCCGCCGCCGCCGGGGCAACCGCCGCGATGACGCGCCCCAGATCGACCCTGCCGGCGAGCAGCCCGATGTGATTGATGGGTCGCAAGCCCAGCCTGTGCCGGAGATGAGCGTGCAGGCCGGCGATTCTGAAGCGGTTGCCGAGGCGCCCGCTGGCGAGATGCAGGCTGGCGAGATAAGCGAGAAGCCGCGCCGCCGCAGCCGTGGTGGCCGCCGCCGCCGCAACGAGGACGAGGCAGCCCCCGCGATGCAGACCGAACCGGCCGCCGAGCGCGACATGCCGGTCGATACGGGTCCGATTTTCCTTGATGTGGCCGATATTTTTGAGGCTGCGGAGCGGGCCGAAGCGGAAATGCTGCGTATTCGCGCGCTGGAACAGCAAGCGCCGGCGGCGGAACTGCCGCCTGCGCTGCCACAGGCGCCCGCGCCTGAACCGGCCGCCCCGGCGCCGATGATGGGGGCGCTAGTGGAACCTCCGTCCGAGATTCCGGCAGCCGAGGACAAGCCGGCGCCGGCGATTCAGCCGACGATTATTGGCGAAAGCGAACCCGACGCGCCGAAAAAGCGCGGCTGGTGGCGCCGCGCCTGATCTACAACCACGCCTGAACGCCTAACGGCGTTCAGGCGTGGTTGAATATATTGATCTAAATCGGCGCGCAGGCGGCTTGCAGGAAGGCGCTTGCTGCGGGGTCCAGCGACGGGCCGACCTGTTTGAGCACTGCTGCATGATAGTCATTCAGCCAGGCCAGCGCCGATGGGGTGAGCAAGGACGGCACGATCAGGTGGCGGTCGAAGGGTGCGAAACTTAATGTTTCGAACCGGTAGAATTTTTTCGGGCCCGGCAGATCGGCATCGACGACCAGCAACAGATTTTCCAGCCTGATGCCAAAACCGGCGGTGCCTTCCGCGGCGGGTTCATAATAACCCGGCTCGTTGGACAAGATCATACCCGGCTGTAATTTCACCGGCCGTGACGCGCGTGAAATGCCGGCCGGACCTTCATGGACGGACAAAAAGCTCCCGACGCCATGGCCGGTGCCATGATCGTAATCGAGCCCGGCCTGCCAGAGTGCCGCGCGGGCGAAGGAATCCAGATGCGGGCCGGCCACACCATCGGGGAATATGGCCTGGGCGAGGGCGATATGGCCGGCCAGAACGCGGGTGAAAATATCGGCAATGCGCGCGGGCGGTGCGTCCGGGCCGGTCCAGATGGTGCGGGTGATATCGGTTGTGCCATCGTTATATTGGCCGCCGCTATCGATCAGATAAACCTCGTTGGGATTGATCGGCCGGTCGGAGGAGGCTGTGGCGCGGTAATGGATGACGGCGCCGTGCGGGCCGGCGCCGGAAATGGCGGGGAAACTCTCGCCACGGAACATCTCGACCGCGCGGCGAAACCCCAATAAAGCGGTCGCTGCGGTTATTTCGGTCTCCTGGCCGCCTGGTGCGGCGCGATCGAGCCAGGCGAGAAAGCGGCACATGGCCAGCGCATCACGCTGATGGGCTGCACGGGCGCCTGCTTGCTCGGTCGGGTTTTTGAGTGCGCGGGGAAGAATACTCGGGTCGGGTTTGGCGGCGATGCTTGCCCCCGCGGCCCGCAGCCTGGTTTCAAACCAGACCGCACTCGCCGCCGGATCGAGCCGGACGGTTTTGCCGGCCAGACCATCGAGGGCGGCGGGCAAGGCATCGCGCGGCAGGATTTGCACCTGATTGCCCAGATGCGTGCGCATCTGGGGCGATAATTTCGCCGCATCCATGAACAGGCAGGCCGAGCCATCGGCGCGCAAAATCGAAAAGCCCAGCGCAATCGGGGTAAATTCCAGATCGGCGCCGCGCATGTTGAACAGCCAGGCGATGGAATGGGCGTCGGTTATAATGGCCGCATCCTCGCCCTCGGCGGATAAGATTGCCGCGATGCGGGCCCGCTTGACGGCCGAATCCTCGCCGGCGAATGCCAGATCATGCGGAACGGCCGGCGCCATTGGCGGGGCGGGGCGGTCTGTCCAGACCTGATCCAGCGGGTTGACCGTCACCTGTGATGCCGTTGCCATATCGCCGCGTCTGTTTCTTCGATGAGCTGTGTGGTGTAGCGGCCATCGGAAAAGATCGCGGCTTTGTCGGCCAGGATGATCGCTAGGCCGGCACTGCCGGTGAAACCGCTGATCCAGGCCAGGCGCTCGGCGGAGGGCGGGGTATATTCACCGAGAAATTCATCGCCGCGCGGCACGATGAAGCCCGCGAGATTCTGTGCGACCAGCGCGGCGCGCAAGGCCCTGATACGTTCATTGATCATAGCTTATCCCCTAACCATGCGTCCATCGCATATCTGACTCGGCATTCATCCCCCTCACAAACGACCGGCGAAGGTTTATGTGCAGTGCGGGATGACGATGAAGGACCGCAACAAGCGCCTGCCGCCCTCCCCCTAAACATATGGTGAGTATGATGACGACCGAAACTAAAACCCGCTTCATGGGTGACCGCATCGCGGATGCGATCAACCAACAGGATATGGCGATCAACGCCGCCTTGCGCGAGAGTGCGATCAACGCGACGCAGATATTCAGCCGGATTGGTGAATTTTTTGCGGCCCGGCGCGCGCGCCGTGCAGCGGTGGCGGAGCTTTCCGCGCTCGATGATCGTGAATTGGCCGATATCGGCATCAAGCGCAGCGACATCGCGCAGGTTGCCCGCGGCAAATTCCCGCACAAAGTCTGAGAACCTAGGTCCGCCCACTGAATACGCCTTAACGGGTTTCAACCGAACCCTAACCTGTTGCGGGGCGGCGCAAGATCAGCGCCGCCCACGCATCCTCGGTTAGTTTCCGCTCCAAAATCAGGCCGGCGCGCCGATGCGCGGCGACCACCTGATTGGCCTGGCTGTTCAGTAATCCCGCCAAGATCGCGATGCCGCCCGGTGCGAGATTCTGGGCGAGCGATTTCGCCATGGCGCAAAGCGGCCGGGCGAGGATATTGGCGAATACCAGATCGAACGGTGCGGCCCGCGCCAGAGTGAGGCTGTTCCAGCCATTGGCGGCCACGGCGCGAAAAGATGGATGCAGCCGGTTTAATTTTGCATTTTCTCGCGCGACCCGCACGGCCCTTGCATCGATATCGGTGGCCAGAATCGGCCGGTGGAAACAATGCGCCGCGGCAAAGCCCAGAACCCCTGACCCCGCCCCGATATCGGCAATGCGGCGGGGGCGGTGATGGCGGGCAATATCTTCCAGGGCGATCAAACAAAGCCGGGTTGAAAAATGCTCGCCGCTGCCGAACGCCAATCCGGCATCGATGACCATGGTGAAGCGATGCGGGTTGCGCGGCGTGGTG
>NCAP01000085.1 GCA_002255495.1 Rhodospirillales bacterium 20-60-12
ATCCGGCGCGGCATCTCCACCCGCAGCGCGCGCCGCGCCGCCCGCAGCATCAATTTCTTCTCCGCCCCGCTGACCGCCGGATCGGCATGGAAATTCAGCCCGACAATCCGCCCGACCTCATGGCCCTCCACCAGCACAACGCCCCGCGCATTCACCGCCGAGAGCAATTCCTCATCTTCGCTGGCATCGAGTTTGCGCGTCAGATGCGCCGCCCGGCGATCGACAAAGCGCGCCATCAGTTTTTCGTGCAGCGCGTCAGAAATCAAATCCTCCGCCTGCCGGGCGCTCGCCTGGAATTCATCAGGCCGCCGCGTCCAATCCGCCCGCGCCGCGATATAAGCCCAGATCCGCACATCCGCGAGCCGCGCCATCAGCGTGTCGATATCCCCATCGGTCCGCCCCAATCCCGCGATCTGCGAGGCCACCCAATCGGTCGGCAACACACCCTCGCTGCGCAAATGCAGAAAAATCTTGGCGCATAATTTCGTATGGGTGTCGGTCGCGAGCTTGCGGAAATCAGGGATCTGGCAAGCCTCCCACAAAGCCCGCACAGCCGCCCGGCCATCCGCCTGCCGCCTGATCTCCGGATCGATCGACAAAGCCGCCAAAGTCACCAAATCCGTCGCGTCATTGCCTTTCACCAACCCCAGCATCGGCGGACCCGATGTCAGACTGTCGATCAACCCGTCCAGGCTGGTGAAATCCAGTTTCTCATTGCGCCAGCATAATTGCTCCAGCGGCTCGAAAGCATGGCTTTCCACCGCATTGACCAATTCCTCATCGAGCGCCCGGCACGAGGCGGTCTCCCCGAACGTGCCATCGCGCATGCCGCGCCCGGCGCGCCCGGCGATTTGCGCAATCTCCGGCGCGGTGAGCGGGCGCGGGCGATGGCCGTCGAATTTCGACAGACCCGCGAACGCCACATGATCGACATCCATATTCAGCCCCATCCCGATCGCATCGGTCGCGACCAGGAAATCGACCTCCTTGTCCTGATAAAGCGCCACCTGGGCATTGCGCGTGCGCGGGCTCAAACGGCCCATCACCACCGCACAACCGCCCCGCCGGCTGCGGATCATCTCGGCAATCGCATAAACCTCGGCGGCCGAAAACGCGACGATGGCCGAGCGCGGCGGCAGGCGCGATAATTTCGCGGGCCCGACATAAGCCAGGCTCGACAAACGCGGCCTGGTTTCAATTTCAGCCGCCGGCACCAGCCGCTTGAGGATTTTCTTGATCGTCTCGGCGCCGAGAAACATCGTCTCCACCATGCCGCGCGCATGCAGCAGCCGGTCGGTGAACACATGCCCCCGGTCGGGGTCGGCGCAGAGCTGGATTTCATCGACCGCGACAAATTCGGTCTGCCGGTCGAGCGGCATCGCCTCCACCGTGCAGGCAAAATAGCGCGCCCCCGGCGGCAGAATCTTCTCCTCGCCGGTGATCAGCGCCACATTGCGCTCGCCCTTGGCGGCCACCATGCGCTCGTAATTCTCGCGCGCCAGCAGCCGCAAGGGAAAGCCGATGATTCCCGAATGATGACCGAGCAACCGCTCCATCGCGAGATGGGTCTTGCCGGTATTGGTGGGTCCAAGAACGGCTTTTACCCGCGGTGTGAATCCTGACATGACCCTAGTTTTGGAGCATTACGCGCTCAATGCAAGCCGCATGCGCCCCGCACATGAAAAAGCCCGCACCGGAAAAAAAATGAAAAGAATGTTCTTGCTTTGTTCACGTGCGCCGGATAAGCTCATCTCATCGACATGGGAGACAAATCATGAATTGCGATGATTGCGGCAGCGTGATGCAAACACAAACAACGATACGCCTGGTCAAGGGCTTTGTCAGCCATAAAAGGCTACAGCTTCAGGGTTTTCATTGCTGGTCCTGCCGCCGGTCGGTCAGCACCCCAACCAGCACGCCAATGAGTGAAATAGTACCGCCCCGCCCAACCCTGCGCCGGCCGCCTGTTTTCGCCCCCATCGCCTCCCGCTTCGCCTGATCCTGCCGCCCGGTGATGCCCATCCTGCATGATCTTCATGCCTCGACGAGCCGGCCCGGCGCCCTATATCAAGGCTCAGTGAAAAGCGGAGACGGGCGATGATGAAACGGCGTTTGGCGGGTCTGGCATTGCTCGGCGGGTTGGCGGTGCTGGCGCTGCCCTATCTGCTCCATCCGCCCGCAGCACGTGCCGCACTCCAGGTCCCGCCGCCGGCCATGGATGAAATCGCCCTGCCGCAATCAGCACCCCAAACCGCCATCCTCGCGGGGGGATGTTTCTGGGGCATGGAAATGGTCTTCCAGCATGTCAAAGGCGTCAAGCGCGTGGTCGTCGGCTATACCGGCGGCGCGGCCGATACCGCGCAATACGAAACCGTCAGCACCGGCACCACCGGCCACGCGGAATCGGTGCAAATCACCTTCGATCCGGCGGTCATCAGCTACGGCAAAATCCTGCAAATCTTTTTCGCCGTCGCGCATGACCCAACCACGCTGGACGCCCAGGGCCCCGATCAGGGAACCCAATATCGCTCGGCCATTTTCGCCATGAACCCAGCGCAGGCCGGCATTGCCAAATCCTACATCGCCCAACTCAACCAGAGCCATGTCTTCCCAGCCCCCATCGTCACCGAGATCGACCCGGCCAAATCATTCTACCCCGCCGAGGCCTATCACCAGGATTACGGCCAGTTGCACCCGGACAGCCCCTACATCGCCTTCAACGACGCCCCGAAAGTCAGCGACCTGAAATCGAGCTTCCCCGCCCTCTACCGCGCCGATCCGGTGATGACCGCAAAATAATCATCGCCCCCCGCCTATTGCGGCGCGGCGGTCTCCCGGACAGAGTAGGACAAAGTCAGGGAGGCATGAATGGCGATCGATTATGATCGGCTGATGGCGTATCAATTTCCAGAAATCCGCCACACTTTGTCCAAGCGCGACACCGCCTTCTATGCCCTGTCCTGCGGCATGGGGGCCGACCCGATGAACGAGAAACAGCTCGATTTCGTCGATTTTCACCGGACCATGAAAATCATGCCCTCGATGCCCGTCATCCTGGGCTATCCGGGCATGTTCGCCGCCGACCCCGCCACCGGCATCAACGCGGTGAAAGTCGTCCATGGCGAGCAGAATGTCACCATCCACCGCCCGCTCCCGGCAGAGGGCGAAATCATCGGCCGCAACCGCATCGTCGGGCTGGTCGATAAAGGGGTGGATAAAGGCGCGCTGCTGTTCACCGAACGGACCATTCACGATGCCCAAGGCCAGTTGCTCGCCACCGCCGGCGCCACCGTATTCCTGCGCGGCGATGGCGGTTTCGGCGGCCCGGCAGGCCCCATCCCCACCCCGCGCGCCTTGCCCACCACCAAGCCCGATCTGGTCATCGATTTACCGACCCGGCCCGAACAAGCGCTCTATTACCGGCTGAACGGCGATGAAAACCCGCTCCATGCCGATCCGGGCTTCGCCGCCCGCGCCGGTTTCCCCCGCCCCATCCTGCACGGGCTCGCCACCATGGGCGTGATTTGCCACGCTCTGCTGGCGGGTCTGGCCGATTACGACCCGCGCAAAATCGCCGCCATGGCCTTGCGCTTCTCCGCCCCCGTCTTCCCCGGCGAGACGATCACCACAGAAATCTGGCATGATGGCTCATTCCGCGCCAAAATCGCCGCCCGGGATGCGCTCGTCGCCACCCATGGCTATGTTGAAATCACAAATCAGGCGCGCTCATGATCGATAAGTTCGTCCCCGACATCGCCCAAGCCCTCGCCGGCATCCAGTCAGGCGCCACCATCATGATCGGCGGGTTCGGCTCGGTCGGCCAGCCCAACGCCCTGATCGACGGCCTGGTCGATCTCGGCATCACCGATCTGACCATCATCGCCAACAATGCCGGCGCCGCGTTCGGCGGCCTGCCGAAATTGATGGAAGCTGGTGCGGTGCGCAAAGTCGTCTGCTCCTACCCGCGCAGTGCCGATTCATCGACCTTCGTCGATCTCTATCGCGACGGTAAAATCGAGCTCGATCTCATCCCCCAAGGCACGCTGGCCGAACGCATCCGCGCCGCAGGCGCCGGCGTGCCCGCCTTCTTCACCCCCACAGGTGCCGGCACCTTACTCGCGCGCGGCAAGGAAAGCCGGGAAATCAATGGCCGGCTCTGCGTGCTGGAAGAGGCTTTGTTCGCCGATATCGCCCTGATCGAAGCCTGGGAGGCCGATCGCTGGGGCAATCTCACCTTCAATGGCTCGGGGCGGAATTTCAACCCGATCATGGCCGCCGCCGGCCGGCTCACCATCGTGCAAACCCAGCACCGGGTCGAACTCGGCGCGCTCAACCCGGCTCACGTCATGACGCCGGGGCTTTACGTCAACCGGGTTTTGCATGTTCCCTATGGCAGGCCCATTCGTTGAGGAAATCATCATGTCCATCACAATGAAAAAACCAGCCGGCCGCTCGCGTGACGCCATGGCAGCCCGCGTCGCCGATGACATTCCAGAAGGCTGGGTGGTCAATCTCGGCATCGGCATTCCCACCCTCGTCGCCAATCACGTGCCGACCACGCGCGAGGTGATTTTTCACTCCGAAAACGGCGTGCTCGGCGTCGGCCCCGCGCCGGCCGAAGGCACCGAGGACCCGTGGCTGATCAATGCCGGCAAGGCCTATATCACCCTGCGCGACGGCGCCTCCATCGTCCATCAAGCCGATAGCTTCGCCCTGATCCGCGGCGGCCATCTCGATCTATGCGTGCTCGGCGGCTACCAGGTGGCCGAAAACGGCGATCTGGCGAATTGGGCAACCGGCGAGAACGATGCAGCCCCCGCCGTCGGCGGCGCGATGGATCTGGGCGCAGGGGCCAAGCGCGTCTGGGTCTTGATGGAACATGTCACCAAGGACGGCAAACCCCGCATCGTCTCGCGCTGCTCCTATCCGCTCACCGCCCTCGGATCGGTCACCCGCATCTACACCAATCTCGCCGTCATCGATGTCGAGCCGGATGGATTTTTCCTCCGCGAAACCGCGCCGGGCGTCGATTTCGAGACGGTGCAATCCCTCACCGACGCGGTTTTGCACCGCCGATGACAGAGTCCGATCTCCGGCTCATCCGCGAAAGCGCGGGCGGCATCGCCCCGCGCACCGGCGATTTGAAACGCATCCGCGCCCTGCGCTTCACCACCCATGGTTTCGATCCCGCCATCTGGCGGCAAATCTGCGATCTCGGCTGGCCCGGCCTTGCTTTATCCGAAGCCCAAGGCGGCAGCGCGCTGGGCATGGCGGCGTTTTGCGCCCTGGCCGAAGAGCTGGGTGCCGCCCTCGTGCCCGAGCCTCTGATCAGTGCCGCCCTGGCCGCAAGCGGCCTGCCCGAAACCCATAATGCGGCGCATCTCGCCGGAACAAATCTCATCCTGCCCGCCTGGCAGGAACAGCCCGATTCCCTGGCGCGGACCTGGCATTGCCAATGTCGCGACGGCCGCCTGAACGGGCGCAAATGTTTCGTCGTTCAGGCCGCCGCCGCGTCATCCTTCATCGTCACCACAGCGCAAGGTCTGGCCTTGGTCCCAGCCGCTGGCGAGGGCGTGCAGCTGAGCGTTGAAAAGACCCAGGATGGCGGGCATTTCGGCACGCTCGACTTCACCGATGCCCCGGCCGAACCGCTCAGCGCCGATCACGGCCTTGCCATCGAAGAGGCAACGCTCGCCACCGCCGCCACTCTGCTCGGCGTCGCCGACCGCGCCTTTGCCATCACATTGGATTATCTCAAAAGCCGCAGCCAATTCGGCAAACCGATCGGCTCCTTCCAGGCCCTGCAACATCGCATGGCCGATTTGAAAATCCAGCTCGAACTCACCCGCGCCAGCATCGCCGCCGCCGCCCACAGCTACGACCAAGGCGGCACCGAAGCGCTGCGTCTGGCCGCCATTTCGCGCGCCAAGGCCCGCGCGTCCGACAGCGCCTTGCTGATCACCCGCCAGGCCATCCAATTGCATGGCGGCATCGGCTATACCGACGAGGCCGATATCGGATTATATCTGCGCAAGGCGATGGTTTTGGCCAATCTATACGGCAGTGCCGCATCCCACCGGGCGCGCTTCGCCGCGCTGAGCAAAATCTGAAGGATGACCATGTTTCAAATCGAACCGATTGAAACCCGCAATCTCGATGAATGGCCCGATGATGCATTCCGCAGCGAGGTGCGTCAGTTTCTCGCATCCCACTACCCGCCGGAGCTGCGCTTTCCGCCCAGGCGTCTGCATTTTTCCGAGAACAAGCCTTGGTATATTGCATTGGCCAAAGCCGGCTGGCTCACCCCCGGCTGGCCCCGGCAATATGGCGGCCTTGGTCTGTCCGCCGGCAAGCAACTGATCCTGATCGAGGAATATGAGCGCCATGGATGCGCCCGGCTGAACGACATGGGCATGACCATGATCGGCCCGCTGCTGATCAAACATGGCAGCATCGCCCAGCAGGAATTCTTCCTGCCCAAAATTCTCTCCGGCGCGCATATCTGGGCGCAAGGCTATAGCGAGCCCAATGCCGGCTCAGACCTCGCCGCCCTGCGCTGCGAAGCCATCGCCGACGGCGCGGATTGGATCATCACCGGTCAAAAAACCTGGACCACTTTGGCCAATGACGCGAACTGGATTTTCCTGCTCGTCCGCACCGATAAATCAGGCCGCAAACAGGAGGGTATTTCCTGTTTCCTGGTCGATATGAGTCTGCCCGGCATCACCGTCCGGCCGATCATCAATCTTGAACTTCACGATGAATTTTGCGAGGTATTTTTCGATCAGGTGCGCGTGAGCGACAGCTGCCGGGTCGGTGAATTGAACCAAGGCTGGGCGATTGCCAAAAATCTATTGGGCTTCGAGCGGATTTATCTCGGCTCGCCCCGGCAATCCGAGCAGGCGCTCGACCGGCTGAAACTTCTCGGCGAGCGGATGAATTTGACCGAGGATGCGTTTTTCATCGACCGCTTCACCCGCCTCCAGCTCGATCTGGAAGATCTCAAATGCCTCTTCTCGCACTTCGCCGATCAATTGCGCCGCGGCGAAACATTGGGCGCGGATGTCTCGATGCTGAAATTATTCCAATCCGAACTTTATCAGCGGATCACCGAGGCGATGATGGAATTTGCCGGTGAATTCGCCGGCCTGCTGGAGCCGATGGGCGGCAACCGCGAATTGCATCCCGGCGGCGCCTTCATCGCCGCCCGCCCGACCAGCATTTACGGCGGCACCAATGAAATCCAGCGCAATATATTGGCCAAAAATGTCCTCGACATGCCGGGCTGAACCACGCCTCGCAACATCACCCCAATGCCGCCAGCGCGCGCGCCAGACGCGCGATATCAATATCGTAAAAAGCCATATGCCGGCTGCCAAAAGGCAAACCCGAAGAGAGCGGATAGGTCACGGCGCTGGCCACGCATAAATGCCAATCGAGCGCAAAAATCCGGCATAATGAGCGGTTCAGCGTGCCGGCCCAGCCTTCGGGGCAGATTTCAATAACCCGCGCCGCCGGATCGCAAAAGCCGAGATAGCCCGCATAATCCTCACCCAGAATCACGATGTCGCGCGCCGCCGCCATCCGGCGTATCGTCTGTTCAACATCACGCCCCGTCTCATCGAAAATCTCAAACCCCATGGCACGCAGCCAGGCGGTCAGGCTGCTCCGATTGCGCAGCCGCGCAACCTGCCCATGGTCGGGTGCCAGGAGCGCGAGCTTGGCAGGCCCCGCGGCATCACCCGCCATAAAACGCAAGGCCTCATAACAAGGCCGGATGAAGCGGCTCACTTGCCCTCGGGGCGCCACCTCCAGCCCGATCACGGTCTGGAAACAGGCAGGTGCCTCCAGCGGCAAATAAGAGCGCAATTTGCCGCCACAGCGCAGCACCTCGATTTGAAACGGCGTCAACGCCGCGCCAGCGAGCCTTGCTTGCGGCGCGAGGCTCGCTAGCAGCCAAGGCAGCGGCAAGGCATGGAGCAGAAACGCGCTCTGGCTGATCAAGGGGCCCGCATCCAGCGCAATCGCGGTGCAATCGTGAAAAGCCCGCTCATATCCTGCGAACTCGTCGATCATCACCCGCCCCCGATCAGGGTCGATCAAAGCGCGTTGATGAATATTCGTCTGCAATGAGGGCGCATTGATGAACCCGCCACCCACCCATAATCCCGCCACATCATCATGGCTCGTCACCCGCTCGGACAATGCGACCCCGCGCGGCAGGCTGCCATATTCATAGGCCAAGCCATGGGTCAAAGTCGGGTCGTCCAAACTGCTCATGCCAGCATGATCCGCAACGTCTCCGCGAATTCCGCGGTATCCACATCATATGAAAAATCCCGCGAATGCGTCCCTTGCGCGACATCCGGCACACGGGCGAAACTCACATGCCAATCATGCCCCAGCATCCGGCAGGCGCCGCGCGTCCAGCCATCGAGAAAACATTCGGGCTGAATCTCCAATACACGCGCCCCCGGATCGGCGAAGCCGAGATTCGCCATGGCCGCACCCGATTCGCCAATCATCACGCGCGCCCCTGCAAAACATCTGATCTGCTCGGTCAGACTCATCGTCTCCGCACTGACAATATGAAACCCCCAGGACCGCGCAATCGCCTCAACCTCATCGCGGTTGCGCATCACCCGCCTATTGCCCTGATGATTGCGCCGGATCATCACACGCGGCCTTGCGGTCTGCGGCATACCAAAGCGGAACCGCAACATATCAAACACCATCCTTATCGCCCGCGTCGGATAGGATACATGCAAACTCAACATATCGGTCGTCAGAATTTTACGAAACCGCGTCGGCCGCTCCAATGTCAGATAATCATCGAGCAATCCCAGCGCGCCCAGCGCCTCGCGCTGCCAATCCTGCAATTCCGGCCCCACAATGTGGCAGGCAATGCCCGGCAGCAGCAATTTATGCAGCAACACGCCGGGCAAACCGTCATAGAGAAAATGCCCGTAATTCGCCAAACCAACCCCGCCGAGCACCAGCGCAATCTCGTCGCGCCGCTCGATCGAAGCCGGATCATGAGCAAGTGCCGGCCCCCCGCCTGGATGATCGATGAATTGATCATCGAGTGCGGCGAGCGAGCCAAAGAATGCCACATGCCCGATCGATGGCCCGAACAACCCCAGCCGCTCGCTCAATACGGCCATGCTGCGGGGAAATAAAACCGCCTCATCGAGCACCACGCTCGCGATGGTTTTCTGCCGATGCACAGGGTTCGTGTTGAACGCCGCATCAACCGACCGGCCGGGGCCGAATACCGTATGGCCACGGCGCAGCCCGGCCGGCACCGCGTTGGTATGCCGGTCCGGCTGATGCCGAAAAGCGATCTGCGCACCCGCGGTGAGCAAGGCCGCGCGCAAGGCGGCAAGCTCACCGGCCCCGGGCAAATCCCCGACGTCGAACGCACCGATCGGATTGGTCTGGGTGGCGGGCAGGGGGGGCAATTCATTCATGGATGATCGATCATGCTTGGGAATGAAGGGGCCGACAAGCACTCTGGAAATCGCCCCTCATTTGCGCCATGGTCACCCGATGCGTCCTTTCCCTCTCCCTGGCCTCATCCTGATCGTGAGCCTATGCGGCATCCAACCCGCTCTGGCCGCGACGATCCTGAATTTGTCAGCCACCGGCACAGCCAGCGCCGCCCCTGACATGACCCAGGCCAGCTTGCGCATCGAGACCAACGCGCCCGATGCCGCGCGCGCGCAAATTCTGCTCAACCAACTGATGCAATCAGCCATCGATGCCGCACGCGCCCTCTCAGGCGTGGTCGCGACAACCAGCGATTACAATGTCGCACCGGTCTATCCGGCGCAGAAAATCTGGCAAGCCAATGCGAGCCTCAGCCTCACCTACCCGAAATCCCCCGCCGACGCGGCGCCGTTTTTACAATTGATCGGCCGGTTGCAGCAAAAAAACCTGCAATTGCAGTCGCTGCAAGGCGCGCTCTCGCCGGCAGCACGCACCGAGGTCCGTTCGCAAGCGACCCTGAGCGGCCTGAAAAATCTGCAAACCCAAGCCGCCGACATCGCCCGCGCGCTCGGCGATCAGGTCAGTTCCATCCAAACATTGAATATCTCCGCCGACCAGCCGGTCTTTCCCCTGATGCGCATGGAAGCCGTCAGCGCCATGGCGGTTGCCGCACCGCCGGTCGCCGCACCCTCACCGATCACGCAGCTTGTGACGCTTTCTGCATCGGTAAAACTTGATCCGGTTGCGCATTGAAAAGAGCGTTCTCGGTGAATGTCGCAATCACGGTCGCCGCGCTATCGCCCCATGATGGCGGCTGAAAGCGGGTTCTGATCCGCGCTTCCAAATCCGCCACCTTGCCCGGTTTGAAAATCATTTCGCTCACCATGCGGTAAGCGTCGTTCAAATCATCCGGGTCGAAATACACACAAAACTCGCCGCCCGCCTCAGGGATCGATGCGCGGTTAGACGCAACAACAGTGCGCCCCGAACACAGGCTCTCGGTCACCGGCAAACCCCAGCCCTCATAGAAAGACGGATAGACCGTGAACAGGCAGTCCCGGTACAAAGCCGCCAGATCCCGGTCGCTCGGCGCATCGATGAGCCGCAATTTGCCCGACAGATAATCCGAATTTGCAGCCTGGGTCATCAAATCCGCGGTCTGCCAGCCCACCCGGCCGGCAAAAATCAAATCCGGGATCTGCTCGGCCGGAAAATCATTGAGCAGCCGCCGCCAGAGCCGGAACATCAGAGCGTGATTTTTTCGGATTTCGACCGTCGAGACAAACAACACATAAGGTCTCGGATGAACCCGCGGATAATCATCGCTCACCGCCTCGCCGAAGCTCGCACCAATCGGTATGGCAACCGGCTGCACTTTCGGCAGCCCGTGCCGTTTGGCGAATCTGCGCACATCATCGGCGGTCGATTCCGATATGGTGAACACAATATCGGCCAGCGGCAACATCGTCTCCAGCCAGGTCTGAAACACCGAACTCACCTGCCGGTCCGCCCATTCGGGCCACAGCACGGGAATGATATCGTAAATCAACGGCGCGAACTTCATGCCATAGTCGCTGCGCAATGACTTGACCAAATTGCCGTAGCGCGGGAATTGCCAGGTCGCACCCGGCGAGAGGAAAATATCCCCCGCCGCAGGTTCAACCGGCACACCGCTGAACCGCCCGGGCTTGCCCGCATGCGGGTCGGTAGCCTGCTCGGTGCCGATCGCAGCGCTCTGATTCGTCGCAAACGGCGCGCTGAAGCGATGCTGCAAAGCCCGCAGCACATCGAGTGCGGCATGCAGGCTCGCCATTTGATGCCGCACGGCAACGCCCAAAGGCGCTCTCACATCACCCGGCAGGCGGCGCGCGAATCGCTGCTTCCATTTCAGCGGCGGCTGCGCGCGAATCCCGTCCGAATCATTACTTGTAAGTAACGGCGCGGTCGCCTCATTTTCCCGACCGATCGCCCGATCAATCGCGCCGCGAAAAGCCGGCCAGTCAATTTCCTCAAGCCCGCTCGCACCAGGGCCATGGCGGCAAAATTTAACCGCGCCCGTGCTTCCATGCGCCGCCCATAAGGCCTGGCACAGCTCCATCGACAGGCGCTGAATACCCGTCGGGCGCTGAGATTCGTAAAAATAAAGGCACAGATCCTCGATATCGACCCAAATTGTCATGTCAAAAGATCTCTAAATAAATCATAAGGTAAATCATATGTCATGTTGTCCTGCAGTCAGTCGTCGCGCCAATCAACGTTATTGCAGTTCTGTTCTTTGATTTTGGTGTTTTGATGGCAGGATCAAGATGCCGCATGCGACAATTGGCAAAACCCGGCAAATAATGCGATGCAGCGATCCGCATAACCCGTTTTGTCGATTTCGCAGGAGTAGTTGAATGCCCAAAGCCCTGATTACCGGCATAACCGGCCAGGATGGTGCCTATCTGAGCGAATTTCTGTTGGGCAAAGGCTACGAGGTCGTCGGCCTTTTGCGCCGTTCCGCCTCCTCGGATGTCATCGGCGAGCGCCTGCGCTGGATCGGCGTCATCGATCACGTCCGTCTGGTCGATGGTGACCTCATGGATTTGTCGAGCTTGATCCGCATCATGGCCAGCGAAAAACCCGACGAGATCTATAACCTCGCCGCGCAAAGCTTCGTCGCAACCTCCTGGCAGCAACCCATCCTGACCGGCCAGGTCACCGGCATGGGGGCGGTCAATATGCTCGAAGCGACCCGCATCGCCTGCCCGCAAGCGCGCTTTTATCAAGCCTCGTCCTCGGAAATGTTCGGCCGCATCCAAGCCGCCCGGCAAAGCGAAACCACGCCGTTTTACCCGCGCAGCCCCTACGCGGCCGCCAAACTCTACGCCCATTGGATGACCATCAATTACCGCGAAAGCTTCGGCATGCACGCCTCGTCGGGCATTTTGTTCAACCATGAAAGCCCGTTGCGCGGTATCGAATTCGTCACCCGCCGGATTACCGATGGCGTCGCCCGCATCAAAATGGGCCGTGCGACGCATTTGCGTCTGGGGAATATGAGTGCGCAACGCGACTGGGGTCATGCCCGCGATTATGTCCGCGCCATGTGGCTCATGCTGCAACAAAATGTTGCGGATGATTACGTCATCGCCACCGGCGAGACCACCAGCGTCAAGGATTTTTGCGACATGGCCTTCACCGCCGCCGGCCTGCACGCCGCCGATCACGTGCAGGTCGATCAGGCTTTGCTGCGCCCGGCCGAGGTCGATATCCTCCATGGTGACCCGACCAAAGCCATGACCAAACTCGGCTGGAAGCCTCAAACCACGCTATCTGGCATGGTCGGCGAAATGCTGGAGGCCGATCTGGCGCGCCTCGCCTCCAACGCCGCCCGCTGATCTGATGGCACTGGTCTGATGCGGGTCTTAATCACCGGGGCAGGCGGCTTCGTCGGGCGGCATCTGGTCACCGCCTTGCGCGCCGCCTATCCGGGCATCGTGCTCATCGAAACCGGGTTGCGTCTCGATGCGGGTGCGGTCGAACCGCTGGACATCACCGATTTTGACGCCGTGCGGGCGAAATTCGCTGCCGCCCGCCCCGATTTCTGCTTTCACCTGGCCGCCATCTCGGCGGTGTCTTTGGCGCGCGCGGCCCCCGAACGCAGCTGGGCGGTCAATTTGCACGGCAGCCTCGCCGTGGCCCGCGCCATACTTGACGCAGCACCCGGTTGCGGGCTGATCTTCGCCTCCACTTCGGAAATCTACGGCGCGTCGTTCCGCAACGGCAAGCCGCTCGATGAACAGGCATTGCTCGCACCGATGAATCTCTACGCCGCCACCAAGGCGGCAGCGGATCTCGCATTGGGTGCCATGGAAAATGACGGGTTGCGCGTGGTCCGCCTGCGCCCCTTCAACCATATCGGTCCGGGTCAGGACACAGCGTTCGCCATCGCCTCCTTCGCCCGCCAGATCGCCGCCATCGAAGCAGGCTCAACCAAGCCCGAACTCATGGTCGGCAATCTCGATGCCTATCGCGATTTTCTCGATGTCCGCGACGTGGTTGACGCCTATGCCCTGTGCCTGCGCCATTTCGATCAGCTCAAGGGGCAGGTTTTGAACATCGCCTCCGGCCACGCCACCCGCATCGGCGATGTTCTGCAATCTCTGATTGGTGAATCCACAGCACCCCGCATCGATGTCACAATCGATCCCACGCGCCTGCGCGGGCCGGAAATCACCCATGCGATCGGCGA
>NCAP01000086.1 GCA_002255495.1 Rhodospirillales bacterium 20-60-12
ATTGCTTGAGAACCTTTTTATGACGGGCGTGCGTCGTTACGCCCCGTTTTACACGTGCCATGCTCTATGCCTCCCTCAACCCAAACCGTACGGCGCCCATTGCTTCACGGTCAAACCGTCAGCATGGGTCAATGTCTGGCTGCCGCGGTTCTGCCGCTTAGATTTTTGGCTGCGCGCTGACAAATTATGGCGCTTTTTGCCAGGACCGGCGAGCACTTTGCCGGTGGCGGTGATCTTGAACCGCTTCTTCACCGACGATTTCGTCTTCAACTTCGGCATTTTGAACTCCTTATCAGATGCTGACGCGACCATGCGTCTCCGCGGCCGGGCATGCCTAATAGCCCGAACACACAGGAAGCAGCGTGCATAAACCTCTGCCTCCGCCCTTGCAAGCGCCCCAGTTAATTCTGTTGCGCCGCGGCATTTCTCATTGCCGAAGCGGACGCGGCGCTTTAGGACAAGCATAAACGTGCTCCCGCGCTAAAAACCCCATGACAGGTGATTCTGACGATGAATGTAACGCGCGCTACAACACGGACAATACTCGGATTCCTTGACCGTATTGAAGCCGATCACGTCGCAGGCTGGGCGCTTGACCCCATTAATCCGCGTGAACCACTGATCATGCGTGTCATCATTGATGGCCATGTCGTCGACACCATGACCTGCAATATTGACCGCCAAGACGTGGCAACCCTGAATCTGCCCTCCAACAAGGTTGGATTTGAATATGCCATTCAACGCCGCTTCCAGGACGGAAGGCGCCATGTCCTGTCGTTTGAGACGGTCGGTGGTGCGCCGATCCGCTTGCCGGGCCGCGGTGGCATCATCCTGCCTGAACTGCATTTTTGCTTGCAGAATCCGAGCCACGTTGAAGGCGTGCTCGATGGCGTGGTCGATGGGCTGATCCAAGGCTGGGTCCTCAGGGTCGACAGCAAGGCCGGCACCCGCACAGGTGGAGTGCGTATTCTGGTGTCCACCCAAGGCCAACCAATTGTCGAACTTACTGCCGACCAATTCCGCCCCGACGTCGCTGACGCCCTGGGGGCAGATCCTGCCTGTGGCTTCGCCTTCACCCCACCGCCCGAATTTCGCCACGGCAGATTAATCACGTTCGACTTTCAGGCCATGCCTGAATGCGTTCCGCTGCGCGGCAGCCCGCTCGAGGTCGCCTTACCCACAGATGCCGAACGCGGCCGGATTCAACGCCTTATCGATCGTGCCGATGAATTATTTGTCTATGCTTATCATCTGCGCCGCGAATTGCGCGCCGCCCTGCCCGCTCAGCGTTACATGATCAATGATTACCCGCGTTGGGAAAAATTGAACCGCCCCCTCATTCTGCCTCGTTCAATAGCCCGCTACGGTGACATCAAGCCTGACGCGCACAGTAACCTGCCTCTGGTTTCAGTGCTCTGCCCGGTCTATCGCCCGGCCCAGGGCGCATTCCTCGCCGCGGTCGACAGTGTGCGCGCCCAGACATATCAAAATTGGGAACTGATCCTGGTCGATGACGGCAGCCAACAGCCGGCTCTCACCGCGGTGATGAAATCGCTTGCCGAATCCGAGCCGCGGATCAAACTTTTCATCCAGAAGGCGAACGCCGGCATTTCGGTGGCAACCAATCGGGCCATAACTGAAGCAAAAGGCTCGTTTATCGCCTTTTTTGATCACGATGACGTTCTTGCACCATTTGCTTTGGACGTTATGTTGCGCGCCCAATCGGCCACCGGCGCCCGCTTGCTGTATTCCGATGAGGATAAAATCGATCGGACGGGCGGCCTGTCCGAGCCGAATTTCAAACCCGATTTCAATTACCGGTTTTTGCTTGAACTCAATTATATCTGCCACCTCGTATTGGCCGATTCTGGTTTAATCCGTGATGTCGGCGGTCTTGATGCCTTGTTCGACGGTGCACAGGACCATGACATGCTGCTGCGGCTCGCCGAACGTCTCAAACCTCATGAAATCCATCACGTGCCTGAAATCCTCTATCATTGGCGGGTGTCGGAAAATTCGACTGCGGGTGGCGGGGCTGCCAAACCTTACGCAGCAAATGCCGGGGAGGCCGCTGTCGCGGCCCATCTCCAGCGGCGGAATATTCCCGCTACGGTCGAAAAGCGCGGCGACCTCACATGCTATCGTATCAATTTCGGCTTTCAGGAAGACCCGGGCGTTTCCATCCTCATCCCGTTCCGTGATCATGTTGATATGACGCGGCTTTGCGTCGAGGCCATTCGTAAACACACGAAAGGGCTGAAATACGAGATCCTACTGCTCGATAACTGGTCAAAATCAGCCGAGGCCGAAGCATTTTGCACGGAACAGGGAAATATCCCCAACACCCAAGTCTTACGGATTGTCGAGCCGTTCAATTATTCGCGGATCAATAATCTTGGCGCTGCCGCAGCGCGTCATCCATTCCTGCTTTTCATGAATAACGACGTCATCGTCGATGACCCGGATTGGCTCCGCATTTTGCTCGACGAAGCCTTGGCCGATCCCGCAGTCGCTGCCGTTGGAGCCAAGCTGCTTTACCCCAACGGCACGGTGCAGCATGCCGGCGTCGTGCTGGGGGTCGGCGGCATAGCCGATCATGCATTCCGTGGTTTACACGGCGAAGCACCCGGCTACATTGCCCACGCCATTGCAGCCCGCGAGGTCGCCGCTGTCACCGCGGCCTGCATGCTCTGCCGCCGCAGCGCCTTTTATGAGGTCGGCGGCTTTGATGAAGCCGAACTGACAGTCGCCTTCAACGATGTCGATCTTTGTATGAAACTCACCGCAGCGGGCCACCGAATTATTTTCACCCCCGATTGCCTCGCCGAACATCGCGAGAGCATGAGCCGCGGTGACGATCTCGACGAAACCAAGCTGGCCCGCTTCATGCGCGAAAACGAGGCCATGCGGAACAGGTGGAGCGCCCTCTTACCCCACGATCCGTTCTATAGTCGGCATTTCTCGCGCGATGGGGGTGTCTACACCGAATTGCGCCTGCTCGACGCCGCCGATGAACAACCCATCGTCCCGGTTCTGCCATCGGTTCATCCCATCGCCCCCGTGCTTCAGCCCGTCGCAACACCCAGGCGCGGCCAAAAGCCGGCGGCGAGCGTTCATGGGGCCAAAGCACCGTCCAAACCAACGTCGAAACCGGCCACGGATCAGAAAAAAAAGCCAAATAAATCAAAAAGCTGAAACGCGTTTGTCAAATCGGGAATGCATGATCAGCACGGCGGATACGCCATGTTCGATCTAAATATCGGCGCTTACATGCCTATATATAGTGTGAGAGTTTGAAATCCGAACGGATCGGTCTGTCGCCATGGAAGTAGTTCTGCAAGCCAACCTCAATCAGGCCAAAGATCCTGTCTGCGGTATGAATGTGGATGTCGCCACTGCAAAATTTCAGTGCGATCATGGGGGGCAGCCTTATTATTTCTGCTGCAATGGCTGTCTGACGAAATTTATCGCCGACCCGCTGAAATATCTGGAACCCAAGCCCCGCATTGCCGAGGCCGTCGCGCCGGGCACGCGTTATACCTGCCCGATGCACCCGCAAATTAGCCAGCTCGGCGCCGGAAGCTGCCCGCTATGCGGCATGGCGTTGGAGCCCGAAACCCCGACAATCGATGCCGGGCCGGACCCAGAATTAACCGACATGACCAGGCGCTTCGTGTTCAGCCTGGTGCTGGGCGTGCCGGTCGTCGTTCTCGACATGACGCATCTGTGGCCGCCTATGCTCTCGAGCTGGCTCGAATTCGCCTTGGCCAGTCCCGTCGTGTTGTGGGCGGGCTGGCCATTTTTCGTCCGCGCCTGGGCCTCGGTCGTCCATCGCAGCCTCAATATGTTCAGCCTGATCGCTTTGGGCACCAGCGCCGCCTATGGGCGGCGGTGTGGCGGTTTATTTCGAGGCCGCGACGGTCATCACAGCTCTGGTGCTGCTTGGCCAGGTTCTGGAATTACGGGCCCGGTCGAAAACCGGCTCGGCCATCAAGGCTCTCCTCACGCTCGCGCCCAAAACCGCGCGCCGGATTACGATCGATGGCCATGATCAGGATGTCGCGCTGGACATGCTGCACCCTGGCGACCAGCTACGCATTCGCCCCGGCGAAGCCATACCCGTCGATGGCGAAGTGCTGGACGGCCATGGCACCGTCGATGAATCGATGGTGACCGGCGAGTCTGCCCCCGTTACCAAGCAGCAGGGGGCAAAACTCATCGGCGGCACTGTCAATGGCAATGGCAGTCTGGTCATGCGGGCCGACCAGGTCGGCGCCGATACCGTGCTGGCCCGTATTATCACCATGGTTGCCCAGGCACAGCGGTCGCGCGCTCCCATTCAGCGCCTCGCCGATCTGGTCGCCGGCTGGTTCGTGCCGATCGTCATGGCGGTTGCCGCTATCGCCTTCCTGTTCTGGTTGCTCTTTGGTCCGGCACCGAGTTTCTCATATGCGCTCATTGCCGCCGTCTCGGTTCTCCTGATCGCCTGCCCCTGCGCTCTGGGCTTGGCGACACCAATGTCCATAGGTGTCGGTATCGGCCGCGGCGCCAGCGAAGGCGTCTTGATCAAATCGGCCGAAGCGCTCGAACGCATGGAGAAAATCAACACGCTGGTTATCGATAAAACTGGAACCATCACCCAGGGTCATCCTCAGGTCACATCCATCATCCCCGCCTTAGGCTTCACCGCCGCCGAGATTCTGCCCCTCGCCGCCAGTCTCGAACGCGCCAGCGAGCATCCTCTGGCCGCCGCCATAATGCAGGCGGCCAAACAGGCAGGCGCGGTGATCCAGGAGCCGGTCGATTTTGCTGCCATCACGGGCAAAGGTGTCACCGGCATCATCACCCAGCGGCACGTTGCGTTGGGTAATGAAGCCCTGATGACCGATATCGGCGTCGATATCGCGTCCCTCAGAATTCAGGCGGACGAATGCCGGCAAAACGGCGCAACCGCTTTATACATGGCCATCGATGCGCAACCGGCAGCCATCATCGCAATTGCGGATCCGATCAAGCCGACAACCCAGGCGGCACTCGCCCGCCTACGTAGCATGGGCATTCGTCTCGTCATGCTCACCGGCGATAATAAAACCACCGCCGATTCTGTCGGCCGTCAGCTCGGTCTGACCGAAATCCACGCCGATATTCTGCCGGCCGACAAAATGCGCATCGTCAAACAGTTACAGGCCGAGGGACGCATCGTCGCCATGGCCGGCGATGGCGTCAATGACGCACCCGCTCTGGCCCAAGCCGATGTCGGGATTGCCATGGGCACCGGCACCCAGGCCGCCATCGAAAGTGCGGCAATCACCCTGGTCAAAGGCGACTTGGCCGGTATCGTCCGCGCGGTCTCACTCAGCCGCGCTACCATGCGCAATATACGGCAAAATCTCGTCTTCGCTTTTGGCTATAATTTGATCGGCGTGCCGATCGCCGCGGGCGTGCTCTACCCGCATTTCGGCATCTTGCTCTCCCCGATGGTCGCGGCTCTTGCAATGTCCCTCAGTTCAGTCTCTGTCATATCCAACGCTTTGCGGTTGCGGCGCGGGGGCGAGTCTGGCAGCCGGGCTTAAGAGCCGTGATCGCCCATTATTCAAGGTTGGATTTGCCATGAAACTTGACGCCATGCTGGCGCATTACGCCGAAAGCCACCGCAATTCGCACAACGAGCTCATCCACTGCATCTGCGTGCCGCTGATCGTATTTGCCGTCCTCGGCATGCTCTGGGCCATCAACATCGGCATCGCCTTACTCGGCGTTGCCGCTGCATTGATTTATTATTACACCCTCGGCCGCAAGCCGGCTCTCGAAATGGCCGCCATGCTCGCCGTCATGCTGCTGGTATGGGGAATCCTGATCCCCCCCTTTCATCAATTGCTGGTGGCCATTATTATTTTCATCGTCGCCTGGATCGGCCAATTCGTCGGCCATCATATCGAGGGTCGCAAACCCTCCTTTCTCGAAGATGTTCGCTATTTGCTCATCGGCCCGCTTTTTGTTCTCGCGGTCATGACCGGCCATCGCCCGGCCGAGATGAATGGCAGCTAAATCAATGAAATTGATCGACAAAATGTGCATGGAGCGTGTCGTCAAAAAACGATCACGCCCGCGATCTATTGGACGCGACCAATAAATCCCCCTGCCTCGGTTCTGCCACCATCCGGCCATGGATTGGCTCTGCACCCGCCCTATATGAACCTGAGTAGATCAATATTGGTTTAGATGGATTCACTTGACTCCAGCTAAACCAATGAAATTGATCGACAAGATGAACATAGGGCGCGTCGTGGTAAGTCCGACAGGCTGCTAGAGTAGGGAACACAGATCATGAAACGACATCTTGGTTTAACCATTGCGGGTGGCGCTCTGCTGCTCGGCCTGGCCGGTTGCACCAATCCTTATGATCCGGGGCAGCGCGCTCTGGGCGGCGGGGCCATCGGCGCCGGCGCCGGCGCGCTCATCGGTGCGGCCACCGGCGGCAGCCCGGCCACGGGCGCTCTCATTGGCGGTGCCATCGGTGCCATCGGCGGTGCAGCGACCACGCCGCAAGCCCCACCACCTGGCTATTACCATCGCCCGCCACCGCCGCCCGGCTACGGCGGCGGCTATGGGAACGGCTACGGCAATCCGCCACCGCCGCCGCCGCCGGGCTATGGCTATGGCAACCCGCCCCCGCCCGGACCCGGCTACTGATCCATCATCCGATCAGGACGCTGAACGCCCCGCGGCCAGCGTCCTGATTATCAATCTGATCGCATCGCGGTGCCAGCGTTGCACGGCCTTATGATCGGCCCCGATTGCACTGGCCAACCGCCGCCACGGAAATAAATGCCGCCCGGTGATCGGGTGCACCAAGGCCCGGGCTCCTACGATGCGCCGCAGCAAAAATTTCTCGTCCGGGATGAGCGCGAGCCAGCCAAAGCTCTCATCCATCCGGTCAATCCGCGCCGCCGAGGGCATCGCCGGCTTCACCCTGGCACCCTCCCATCCGTAAGTCTCCAGCGCCGTATGCACGACATCGTAGCGCAACTGCCGCATTCCCGTGCCGTAACCGCTCGCCGGTAATGCCAATAACGCAGCACCTGCATCCTCCAGCCGCGCGATCAGCCAAGCCTCATCCATGACCGCACCATCCGCGCCAATCTTCGGCGATGCGGCATCCCACGTCCGACCCGCGTCACCCACCCCAGACCCCAGCCTCTGCCCCGCTGGCCGCACTCTGACGATGTTCATGGCCCTCATGATCCTTCTTTGAAAAAATACCCCACCGACCGGTCCAAGCCACTCAACTAACAAAACTGCGTTAACCGAAAGCCGCAGCGCAAAAGCTGTTTTCAAATCTGATCCGCTATATTTCGCGGCTGACGATATAATGTCCCATCCAGAACAGTCGCATCCGTCAGCAACCTCCAGGTGAGTTCATGTCCCGCGCATAAAGCCGGCCGATGCGGGTCATCGATCGCATCACGATCCTCCGCCTGCCGTGCCACGATTTCATATCTCAACGGTGCTGCTGCATGAATCCGTCGACCGCGCTCAATCACGGTGTTGCGCGAGAGATCAAGTGCCACCCCAATGGCCGCCCAGCTTGCACCCTCTGCGCGCATCGCCTTGATGGTCGAATCAGCAGCCTCAGTCCAATGTCGGGGAAGTGGCATGTCGGCTCTCCTGCCTGATGTGCAACGTCAGGTATTCTAAGCCTGAAAAGACAGAATGTCAATATAACTAACACTCCTTTAGTTCCTCATGTTACAGACAGAATATATGATGAGATTTATTGTTGATCTGGATGCCTAAGCCAGAGAACGTGACTTAATTACTGAAATGGCTTGGCTTGCTCAAATAAATTAGTGTATGAACCGCGTTATGGCCGCCAAAAAGCAAGTTATCAAAGAGACCGTCGGTGCACGAATTCGTAGTTTGCGCATCGCCAGCAATCTGACTCAGGATGAGTTCGCCCATAAACTCGGCGTCTCCCGATCCGCCATCGCCCAATGGGAGACCGACCGGGCAGGGCAGATTCGCGATAATATGGAACGCATCGCCAAAGTTCTGAATACGTCTATGGCCTATCTCGTCTCAGGCGAATCAGGCAGCCTGCAAGGCGATGAACTCGCCATGATGAACCTGTATCGGTCCTGCACCAGTGAGGATCGGCAGATCCTCCTGCGCACCGCCAAGCGCCTCGCCCGTTAGATCAATATTGGTTTAGTTGGGTTGCCTGACTTCAGCTAAACGCATGAAACTGATCAACAAAATCAACGGGGCTCGAGCGGGTGCGCAATAACGCATCGCCCTCTAACCCTGCAAATCAACCCGCCACCCAGCGCCTTCAGGTGCGCAATAAAGCGGCTGCGCATTGGGCGTGAGCCCGTGATTATCGACACCCATCAAGCCGCGCAACGCTCTGAAAATACCGCCATGGGACACAATCAAAACCGGACCCGGCAACGCTAACACCCGTGCCATCGCCGCATCCGCCCGCGCCGTCAATTCGGCAAAGCTCTCGGCGTTCTCTGGGGTAAATCGCCCCTCCATCCATTCCAAAAACCACGCACCCAACGGCTTGCCTTCCTGCCCGCCGAAAATCACCTCGCGCAGCCCCGGCTCGTAACTGATCGGCAGCCCCAAACGCTCATTCACAATCGCCGCCGTCTCGCGTGTCCGCAGCATCGGCGAACACACGATCGAGACAATCCCGCGCCCCACCAGTGCCGGTGCCGCCGCCCGCGCCTGCGCCCGCCCGGTCTCGTTCAGCTCAACATCAAGCGCGCCTTGCGACAACCCGCGCGCATTATAATCCGTCTCGCCATGACGCAGAAACCAGAACGGAACCGAAGGCCAACCCGCACTCAACCCAGCCCCTCCGCCGCCATCGCACGCGCCACCGCCGGCCTTGCCAGCATCCGCTCATAATGCGCGGCACAACCCGGCGGCAGCTCCAGCGCATTGCGCCCCTTCGCCCAGAATTCCACATAAAACAAAGCCGCATCGGCAATCGAAAACGCCCCGAGCAGATAATCCTTCTCGCCCAGCGCCCGCTCCATCAACCCGAATCCGGTCGCGAATATATCCCGACCGATCGCCTGCACTTCCGCCTTGTCCTCGATGTGAAACGAAAACCGTTCCGGCCGGAATATCCGCGCAAATCCCTGCATATGCATCGTGCCATTGATATAACTGATCGCCTCAACCGCCCGCGCCGCGAGCAACGGGTCCGACGGCAGCAACAAAGCCTGCGGATGGATCGCCGCCAAATACTGGCTGATCGCCACAAACTCGGTCAGCGCCGTGCCATCCTCTAGCACCAGCACCGGCACTTTGCCCTTCGGGTTAATCGCCAGAAACTCCGGCGTGGTCTGCGCACCCTCGCGCAGGCTCGTCAAAATCGCCTCATACGGCTTGCCGATTTCCTCCAGCAATACATGTATGCCCAGCGAGCACGCGCCCGGTGAATAATAGAGCTTCATGACATTTCCCCTTATAATTTCAATCGAACAGCGAACTCACCGAACTCTCGTCGCTAATCCGCCGCATCGCCTCCGCCAGCAACGGCGCGGTCGAAAGCTGCCGCACATTATGCGCAAGCCGCACCGCCTCGGTCGCCTGAATCGTGTCCGTAATCGTCATCATCTCGATTGGCGAGGCCGAAATCCGCGCCACCGCCCCACCCGATAACACCCCATGCGTCACATAAACGCTCGCCGAACGCGCGCCATTCGCCAGCAACGCTTCCGCCGCATTGCATAACGTCCCGCCCGAATCCACAATGTCATCGATCAGAATGCAATCCCGGCCCTCAACCTCGCCGATCACATTCATCACTTCCGAAACACCAGCCCGCTCGCGCCGTTTATCAATAATCGCCAAATCCGTGTTCAGCCGCCGCGCAATCGCCCGTGCGCGCACCACGCCCCCCACATCGGGCGACACAATCATTACGTGCCGGTTCGAATAACGCTCCTGAATATCCTGCGTGAAAAACACCTCAGCCACCATGTTATCCACAGGAATATCGAAAAACCCCTGAATCTGCCCCGCATGCAAATCCATCGTCAGCACCCGGTTCGCACCCGCCTGGGTGATCAAATTCGCCACCAATTTCGCGCTGATCGGCGTCCGCGGCTTGGATTTCCGGTCCTGCCTGGCATACCCGAAATACGGAATAACCGCGGTAATCCGCCTGGCCGACGCCCGCTTCAGCGCGTCGATCATAATCAGTAATTCCATCAGATTGTCATTCGCCGGATACGAGGTCGATTGAATCACGAACACATCCTGCCCGCGCACATTCTCATGGATCTCAACCGTCACTTCCATATCCGCAAACCGCCGCACGGCGGCCCGCGTCAGCGGCAAACTCAGAGCCGCGGCAACCGCCTCGGCAAGCGGACGATTGCTGTTGCAGGCGACGATTTTCATGCTGTTCAACCCAATTGCGGAATGCCCGGCTGTCTAACCCCGGCTGCCCGGTAACGCAACCATGACATGTCCATGAAATCCGCTCTCTACCCGCCCAACTCCGCCGACCGCGCGCTCGCCGCATCAATCGCCGCTTCCATCGCCGCGGGCCACGCCCCATCCGCCATCAAAACGCCCAGAGCCCGCTCCGTCGTCCCGCCCTTGCTCGTCACCGCACGCCGCAAATCCGCCGCATCCTCTTCACTCGCCGCCAACAGCGCAGCCGAGCCCACAATCGTCTGCCGCGCCATCAACCGCGCCAATTCCGGCGCAATCCCATGCGCCAAAGCCGCTCGCTCCAGCAATTCCGTCAATAAAAACACATAAGCCGGCCCACCGCCGGAAATCGCCGTCACCGGGTCAAGCAGCCGCTCCTCATCCACCCAAGCAACCGACCCCACCGCCGCCAGCAACCCATGCGCCAATTCAAGCTGGCCCGCACTCACATGCGCCCCCGCAATCGCCACCGTAATCCCCTGCCGCACCGAAGCCGGCGTATTCGGCATCGCCCGCACAACAGCCGCCTCTGGCCCGACCAAATCAGCCAAACCCGCCAAACTCTTGCCCGCCATGATCGATATATACAAAGCCCGCTTGGCAAACCGGCCGCAAAACGGCACAGCCTCCGCCGCTATCTGCGGCTTCACCGCCAGCACCACCACCTCCGGCGCGAAACCCGCAGGCAACACCGCACCCGAAGGCACAACACTCACCCCATCCCCCGCCAGCCGCGCCGCCTCCACCGAAGGGTCAACCACAATCACCTGGCTCACCCCACGCTCTCGCCACCCGGCCAGCATGGCCGCACCCATCCTGCCCCCGCCGATCAACAAAATCGGCGGCAGCACGCCATCCCCACTCATATCAAGCTCATGCTTCGCCCACACACTCCAGCATAGCCGCCGCCAATGCCTCATCAGGGCTCTTGCCGCCCCACAACACAAACTGAAACGCCGGGAAAAACCGCTCGCACTCGGTCACGGCAATATCCACCATGTCCTCAATACTCTCCGCCGACGCACTCGGCGCACCCCGCAGCAAAACCGAATGCCGAAACACCGGCATCCCATCATCCTGATCCAGCCCGAAATGCCCGATCCATAATTTCTCGTTCGCCAAAGCCAGCAGCTCATAAAGCGCCCGCCGCCGCTTCTCAGGCGCCTTCAAATCGAACGAACAGGAAAAATGCATCACCGAAATCTCGGTCGACCAGCAAAAATAAAGCCCGTAATCACACCATTTACCCGGAGCCTCAGCCGCCATCTCACTGTCAGACCGGCGGTCAAAAGCCCACTCATTGGCCGCAATAACCTGCTCCACAATATCCAGCGGATTAGCCACGCGTTCAGCTTCATGAAGGGACAAACTCGGCATCGAAAGGTCTCCTCTCACTGTTGAGGAAGGCCAAAACAAAACGGACCAGGATCAAAGCAACCACGACATATAGTGGTGCCCTAGCCCCCCAGCCGCGACGCGTAGATAAGCCACTTCCCCAACCCCCCGCAATGCACAAATTCATGGGCCATGGGTTAGGCCAGAGCAGAGGCGGGGGCTTTGCCCCCGCGCCCCCACCAAAGGCGGCGCCTTTGGAAACCATGACCTTAGTGTTTTCGGCAAAAGGGGGCCGGGTTTGCCGTCTAATTGAGCCTGCTTTGCCCCCTTTTGCCGAAAACCCAGGCCGCGCGACCCCAAACCCCCCGCCGCCCAAGGCAGCGGCCCGGCACAAAACCCCGCCCCCGCAGGCCCACCCGCCACACCAACCGATTGAGCAGGCGCAAGCCCCGTGGTAGCGCCATATGAGGGGGACACCGATGGCCAGACTTCGACCGATATCACTGATTCAGTATATTTTGCGCTCCGCCCTCACGCGCCAAATGGTCTCACCATGAACACTGACATTCAAATGCCTTGGCGTGAGCAATTAGCGGCGCTCGATAAGGCGGGTAATGCCGATCAAACAATCCACGCCCTACAAATCCACGCTTTTGCCAATCCGGCTGATCTTGAGCTTCAATACACCCTCGCCGAACGCCTGCGCGCCCAAAAGCGTTTCGCCGACGTCGATATAGTCTTAGCGCCATTGATCCGCGGTCCAGACGAACATTGGCGGTTTCGGGCGTTATTACTTCGCGCCGAATGCTGGTGGGATCGTGGCGTGATCCCCGCCGCCGAAGCCGATATATCCCAGGCTGCAAGTATTGATCCGGGCAGCCATTGGCCCGTGCAGGCTCTCGCAGAATTATACGGTCGCACAGGACGCGATGATCAACGCATTCCATTAATTGAGACGCACTATAACGGGCTACGGCCTGATGGACGCGCCGAAATCGTTAAATACGCGTCCGGTCTGCAAGCATTTTGGCATTACGATCAAACACGATCGACGCCGTCATGGCGCCCCCGCTGCCCAGGACGAATTCCCGCTTTGGTTAACGCTGGAATGATACTTTTAGTAAAGGACGAAGATGACGTCATTCAACAAAACCTTGAGCATCATCATGCGCTAGGTTTTAGAGCGTTTTATATTCTGAATAACCTCAGTTCAGACCGAACGCGTTCCAAGATTGAGGCTTTTCGAGGCAGTCATGCAGACTGCTTTGTTGCCCTTATCGATGACCCTGTGCAGGCCCATTTCCAGGGCCAGAAGATGGAAATATATGCTACGGCCTTTCTTAAACATGCCAAACTGGCCGGTATATCAATAGATTGGATGTTCTATATCGATGCCGATGAGTTCATCTGCTTCACTGGGCCAGATGATGCTTCGGGGATAGCAGCGTTTAACTCCGTTTTATCTGATCCACACAAAAAATTATTGGTCCATCATTGGATACATTCTGCATCGACCGAGCCCCTTTCGATAACGCCGAAGAATTATGACCCATTCAAGCTATTTTCAAAATTTTCGGGACGCCTATTGCCTGTCGTCCCGAAAATAGCCTTCCGCACAGGCATAAATTTACGACCGATGGAGGGCAATCACTTCGTTCCAGAATTTCACTACGCGTATAACGATGTAGTAACGATGGGGTTGTCAGATTGGTATTTGGCCCATTTTTCGCTCCGTTCGCTGGAGCACACAAGAAAAAAAGTAATCAATGGCGGTAAAGCGTTCCAGAATGCTCAGGGACTAGAGGCCCATGGAGGCCATTGGAGAGAACGTTATCGATTATACCAACAACACGGTGAGACCATAATTGGGCAAATCCTTGTTGGCCATATTAATTCGATTCGAGCTAACCAAGCAGAGATTGTAACGCCATGCAAAAATTTGCCGCCATCGAGTAAGGACGCAACATCGAAGACGAAAGACATCAACGAGTTTCATGCTCTATCGCTTGATGAAGCCGCTGAAACTCTACCGGGGATCAGTCGCATCAAAGTCGCTGATACATACAGTTCTGAACGACCTGAGCTTGAGTTTGTTACGGGGGCGATTTCAGATGAACTTATGGAGGAGTTTAGACGAGAGCGTTACGTTTGGCCGGTATCCCTGTTTCAAATCAATAACGCAGAAGTTTATGGTCCATGGTTCGAGGTTGGCTCACTAATCTTGAGAGACGATATCTCATTTTCATGTCAAGAACTATATCAAGAAGGTCGAAGTGATAAGGCCGATCTCCGACTGAATGCCTGCTTCAATGATCATAAAATTGGTGCAAGACATTACATCGATATTACGGATGATTGTGTGCTCATTGCAACAAATGGGCACGCTACTTTTGGTCATTGGCTGATAGACTTTCTTCCGAAAATATATCTCTTAGCGAGATGTGGCATCGCATTAGACCGAGTTAAATTTCTTTTGCCAAGTGACGTTGGTGCATGGGCGCGAGATTTGCTTTACATTGTTGGAATAGAGCCGAATCAAATCATTGATTACGACCAAAATACAACCACACCGAGATGCAGAAACTTGATAGTTCCAACTCTGCTTCGAATGAGTGGACGTGCATCACCACTCTTGTCTGACGCAAGCCGTCTACTAAACTCGTTAGTCACATCACGATTAAATTATAGCGTAGGTGAAATCCCTAAACGAATTTATTTAGCAAGAGGCCAGGAGCATGCATGGCGTAAAATTGAAAACTATGAAATTTTAGAGCAAACCCTAGTCAAAGAAAAATTCGTGCTCGTGCGTCCTGAGACATTAAGTATTGCAAACCAAATCGCCATGATGAGATCTGCCGATATGATCGTTGGTCAGCATGGATCGGCATTACATTCGACAATTTTTTGTGACCATCCAATTAGGTCGTGCGTGCTTCACGAGAATGTCTCCGGGTGGTTTGCTGGATTACAGGCCGGGATAGCTGAGCGGCTCGATCAAAAAATTGGTTATGTGTTTGGTTGTACTGATTTTTCGCAAGGTGTGTATCGAACGAAATATAATGAAGATTTCGTTCAACTAATTCGCTAGGTGTTTAGTCCCGGCATTTTCTGGAGCGCATTTATTTTGAATCTTTTTGGTTCTTGTGTCCAGCATTTGCAGATGAACTCGTAGGATGTGAGGCCCTTGAGGGTCTTGAGTCGTCGGCCAAAATTGTAGGCTGCGATGAAGTCATTTAGGTGCTGGCTGAGCTGGTCATGGCTGTCGTAGTGGTAGCGTTTGACGGTTGCTTCCTTAATGGTCCGGTTCATTCGTTCGACTTGGCCATTGGTCCAAGGATGGTTGATTTTGGTGAAGCGGTGCTCGATGCCATTTTCATTACAGCGCATTTCGAACATATGCGTGACATAGCGTGCGGTTGGCCCGTTGGCGTAGCGTGGTGGCAGCCGGAACTGGATGCCGTTATCGGTAAGCACGGTATGGATTTTGTAGGGCACGGCGGCGATCAGGGCCATGAGGAAGGCTGAGGCAGTGACGCGGCTGGCGGACTCGACCAGTTGCACAAAGGCGAACTTGCTGGTGCGGTCGATGGCTACGAAGAGGTAGAGTTTTCCTTCAGCGGTTTGAACTTCGGCGATATCGATGTGGAAGAAGCCAATAGGGTAGGTTTTGAACTTCTTTTTGGCTGGCTTATCGCCGGTGACGTCCGGCAACTGGCTGATGCCGTGGCGCTGTAGGCAGCGATGCAATGAGGAGCGGGTCAGGCGCGGGATGGTCGCCTGCAGGGTATAGAGGCAGTCATCGAGCGGCAGCAGTGTATGCCGGCGGAAGGCAACGATGATCGCTTCTTCCTCAACCGAAAGCACCGTGGACTTGGCCTCTTTCGGCCCCGTCGGCAGATCGGCAACAGAGTTCCGCTTCTTCCACTTCGCCACGGTCTTCTGATTGATCCCGTAGCGCCCAGCCAGAACCCTCAAGCTCTCTTGACTATGTTGTATCGCTCGACGGACCGCCTCAGTCGTCGTGGCGCGCCCGTGTAGAACTTGGACCATAGTGCCTCCTTCCATTCAGAAGAAAATATCGCACCATTAAAGTCCGGGATCAAACACCTAGCTTATATTTGGCGAGCAACTCTATCCGATCAGGTTGAATCTACGATTCAACCTGATCGGATGTTGCTCTAGATTCGTCGGGTCAGCCCGATCATCGTCGATTGCGGTGGCATGGACGGATTGAGCGTCGGCCAGCGCGTGATCGGCTGATCGAAACTTGAACTCGGGGTATCGCCGGGGTGGCGCACCATGGCGAACACGGTGTCGCTGGTGAAGCCGGCCGCACCGATGGCGGCGCCGAGCGGCGCTAGATATGCATTGTTGAGCAATCGAAGCGGCGGCGAGAGAGTGAATAAGCCATCAGCCGTATCGAGCTGCCGGCCATCCTGATCCGTGCCGATCCAGAGCGTGCCGTGGGGGTCAAGATTGAGCGTGGCCGGGCAGCGCAGCCAGGCGGGTGAGCCGGGCGCGTAGCGGGCCGTGCTGTCATTGCTGGGGTTGCCGGCGAGGAGCAGGATTTGGCCGGTGGCATGGGCGGCGGCTGGGTCGCCGCCATCGTGCGTGAAGGCGATGATGTGGCCTGACCCGTTACCCGCGCGCGGATTGAGCGGGTTGGTTTCACTTCGCGCCTCATTACCCCGGCAGGCGAGATAGAGTGTGCCGTCAGGCGCCAGAGCAAGACCGGTCGGACGGTCGAAACCACTGCCGCCGGCGGCCGCGGCGGCGCTGATCGTGGCGGTGAGGGTCGGGATATCGCTGCCGAGATCCTTCCATGTGATCGATGAACCATCGATCACCGCGACGGCGAGTGTGCCGGCATCGAGTGCTGTGCTGCCGTCCCCGGCTGCGGCCGCGCCGGTGAAGCGGAGCAAAAATCCGTTTGGTGAGGCATCGGTCATGAATATCACGGCGCGGCCGTCATGGCTCAGGCCGGCGGCGATTCCGGCGCGGGGAAACCGGCCGAGGGCCGTGTGCTTGTTTGGAAAGCTGCCGGGACTCAGCGCATCGATCTCGGTGACCCAGGAGAAAAGCGGGGCAACTGCGGGGTCGCTATAGGCTTGATCGACCTTGGCGAGCCGGTCGAACCAGATGGCGGCGTCGCCCTCGGCGAGCAGGACGCTGTTCCAGGGGGTCAGGCAGCCGGCGGCCGGCGCGATGACGCCCTGGACCGTGGCGCCGATGGTTGCGGCAGCGGGGCCGGTGACCTGGCAGAGCGTGTCATCGGTCATCCGGCGCGATTGGTAGCCGCCATCGACCACCACCCAGCGGCCGCCGCGATAGGAGAAATTCAGCACCGAGGCGCCCTGCATTTTGCCGGCCGTGCGCGGATGATCGATGCCGCCGGGGAACGCCATGCGGGCGGTGACATCGGGATGGGCCACCACCATGACGATCCGCTGCACCCCGTCCTGCGCGGGAGGCGGGGTGACGATGCCGGCAATCACACCATCCCAGCCGAATTGTGCAGCCGAGGCCGATTCGTTGGGGGCATTGGGCGAAAACGGAGGTGCGTCGGGCAAAACCGGGTCGCCCCAGCGGGCCATGACGAGGCGCTGATACGCGCTTGCCACGACGTCATCGAGTTGGGGTTGTTCGGGATCAGGCGCGGCACGGCCATGGTCGGTGGGGTCTGGGCCAGTGCCGACAAGGGCAACGAAGCGGCCAGGGCGGTGCCCAGCAATGCGCGCCGCTTCATGATTATTGAATCCCCGGACCGCCGCCCGGCGTGCCGCCGCCGAGCCCGCTGCCCAAGCCGCCGCCGAGGCCGCTGGCGCCGAGCGGGTTATACGAACCCACGCCGCCGACCAGTTGCTGGAAGAAGCCCGGCGTGCCGCCAGGTTGCTTGGTGTGGCCGGGCGCCATGGCGATTTGCACCTGATCTTTCTTGTCCAGATGGCTGATATGTTCGAGCACGCCCTGGCTGTTGAATTTCATCACCACGACATTCTGCGCCAGCACACCCTGGGTCTGGCCGATCCGCCGCTTGGTGACCTGGCTGATATAGAGCCAATTGCGATCATTAAAGGCTTCATGAGCGGTCGGTGAGCCGAGCAGGGCCGTGACGTCGGCTTCGGTTGATGTGCCGGGCGTCAGCTCATCGAGGTCATGCTGCGAGACTGCGATGCCGCGATAATGCGGGGCGGCGGCGAATATCGAGCAACCGGCCAGAACCGGCATGAGTCCGAGCAGCCCAACCCAAGGGAGCAGGCCCTTCATCCGCAGCGAGGAAAACTTCAAAGCACGTCCTTCACCGGTTGGCACCGGAATAGATGGCATAATCTCAGGGTCGGTCTCACGTCGGATAGCCTCAAGTCAACTCTTGGCATATTATAGGCCATATGAGCCCGATGATGAACAGCAGACCCGAGATTTCCCGGCCGATCAGGGCTGATCGTGTTGGCACCGCGCCGCAAACCCATGATATTACGGCTCATCCGGAAGAGTGCATAGCCTTGGCCGCACGCTTAGGCATTCCCGCGGTGGGGCAATTGACGGCGCAATTCATTGTCCGGCGCGACCGCGCGGACCGGCTGACTGGCCAGCTTTCGCTCAAAGCTCGTCTGACCCGGGTATGTGTTGTCACACTTGAGGAATTCGAGACCGCGATGAGCGAGCAGGCGGAGCTTGTGTTTATCGAGGCGGCGGGGCCGGTGAGTGATGAGGATGAGGATTTCGGCGGCGAACTGAATGACCCTGACCAGCCGGATCCGATTCCCTATATCAACGGTGTCATCGATCTCGGCGAAACGCTGGCCGAGCAGATGGCGCTGGCACTTGACCCCTATCCCCGTAAGCCCGGGGCAAGACTGGCGGCGGAACAGGATGAGGCGACATTGCATCCATTCGCGCGGCTGGCAGCATTGCGTAAGCCGAGTTAGGGGGCTCTTGCTCGCTGGGCGGCGCGATGCTATGCGCCGCGGCTTACCATTGATTGACGTTTCGGGGTGTCCGATGAGGCATGCCCGGTGTTTTTGAAAGAGGCGCTTACAGCCATGGCCGTTCCAAAGAGAAAAACTTCCCCCTCACGCCGGGGCATGCGCCGCAGCCACCACGCGCTGACCACCCAGGCCCATTCGGAATGCGCCAATTGCGGTGAGTTGAAGCGCCCGCATAATGTGTGCGCTCATTGCGGTCATTATGATTCGCGTGAAGTGGTCGCTGCCGGCAAAGCCATCAAGGGTGCTGTTCGGGTCTGAGATCCGCGCGGCGGGTCGGTTTGATCTGGCCGGATCACGCGCATGAGTGAAGCAGCGACGAAGGCGGAGCGACTATCCCGCACATTGGCGGTTGACGCCATGGGGGGCGATTCGGCGCCCGATGTCGTGGTCGCCGGGTTGGAGATTGCCGCCGAGCGGCATCCCAATGCGATTTTTTTGCTGTTTGGCGATGAAACGCGGCTGGCGCCGCTGGTTGCGCGCACCAAGCGGCTGAAAAATTGCGCGACCATCCGGCCGACCAGCGAAGTGATCGGCAACGACACCAAACCGACCGCGGCCTTGCGGATGCGTGACGCATCCTTGCGGCGGGCGATTGACGCTGTTGCGGCCGGTGAGGCTGCCGGGGTGATTTCAGCGGGCAATACAGGGGCCATTTTGGCCTTGGCCAAAATCATTCTCAAAACAATGGCGGGGATTGACCGGCCAGCTATGGCTGCGATCGGCCCTTCGGCCCGCGGTGATGTGGTGATGCTCGATCTGGGCGCCAATGTTGTTTACGATTCGCGCAATCTGGTGGAGTTCGCGGTGATGGGCGAGGTGTTTGCCCGCATCGTCCTCGGGCTGCCGGCGCCGACGATCGGGCTGTTGAATATCGGCTCGGAAGAAATGAAGGGCGATGACGTGCTGCGCCGGACGGCGGAAATTCTGCGCGAAAGCCCGATCGGCAAGCAGTTTCACGGCTTTGTGGAAGGTCATGATATTGCCGGCGGCACAGTTGATGTTGTGGTGACCGACGGTTTTACCGGCAATGTGGCCCTTAAAACCGGCGAGGGCGCTTTGCGGCTGGTTGGTGATTTGCTGCGCAAAGTCTTCACCGCCGGGATTGCCGCGCGCCTGGCTTATCTGCTGGCGCGCCCGGGGCTGAAGCGCCTGCGTGAATGGCTCGACCCAAGGCGCTATAATGGCGCGGTGCTGCTGGGCTTGAACGGGGTGGTCGTGAAATCTCACGGCGGCACTGACGATCAGGGCTTTGCCCATGCGGTGGACGTGGCGATGGACATGATCGTGAATAATTTCAACGCGCGGATCGCCGCCAATGTGGCGCTGATCCCGAGCCAGACCAAAGCCGTTCAACCCGAACCCACAGCAGGCTGAGCCGCCCATGCCCTTACGTTCAGTCTTGCGCGGTGTCGGCAAATATTTGCCTGGAGAGCCGGTCAGCAATGATGAGTTGGCGCAGCGGGTGGACACGTCTGACGCGTGGATCACCGAGCGGACCGGCATTAAGCAGCGTTATTTCGCACAACCCCATGAGAGTTGCGCCTTCATGGGGGCGGCGGCCGCGCGCGCGGCGTTAAGCCGGGCCGGCATCGATGCCGCGCAGGTGGATGGGATTATTCTGGCAACCGCGACGCCTGATCAGGCTTTTCCGGCGACGGCCGTGCATGTGCAGGCGGCCCTTGGCGTGCATCAGGGCTTTGCCTTTGACGTCGCGGCGGCGTGCTCGGGATTTATTTACGGTCTTTCGATTGCCGACGCGATGATCCGTGCCGGGCAGGCCAAGACGATATTGCTCATCGGATCAGAGGTTTATTCGCGGATTCTGAATTGGCAGGACCGCGGCACCTGCGTGCTGTTCGGCGACGGTGCGGGCGCGATTGTGCTGACAGCCGAAACCACAGATTCCGGCGGGCCGGGCGTGCTCTCGACCCATATTCATGCCGATGGCCGCTTGGGCGATATTCTCTATGTCGACGGGGCTGTCGGGCAGCCTGATAAGCCTGGCCATTTGGTGATGAATGGCCGCGAAGTGTTTCGCCATGCGGTTGCCAAATTAGCTGGCGCCGTAGATGAGGTTCTAGCATCTAACCAGTTGAATTACAAGGATATTGATTGGCTTGTGCCGCATCAGGCGAATCGTCGGATCATTGATGCGATCGGCAAGCGTTTGGGCCTTGGGGCGGAGCAGGTGGTGGTGACGGTGGATCAGCACGCCAATACCTCTGCGGCATCGATTCCGCTGGCATTGGCTGAAGCGGTTGAAGACGGTCGGATTAAGCCTGGGCATTTGGTGCTGATGGAGGCGTTGGGCGGCGGCCTGACCTGGGGTTCGGCACTGGTTCGAATGTAGATTCGCCGATTCGGCCGACTCGGGGCCATGCTTTTGGTTGACCCCTCAATTTTGCGTGTTATTCTTGCAATATGAACACCTTGACCCGCGCTCATCTGACAGAAAAAATTTATGCAGCGATGGGATTATCGCGCAACGAATCGGCGGTGTTGCTCGAGTCGGTGCTCTCGCGCATCTCGATTGCGATTGCCCAGGGCGATTCGGTCAAAATCAGCGGCTTTGGCACTTTTTCCGTGCGGCAGAAAAGCCGGCGGATTGGCCGCAATCCCAAAACCGGCAAGGAAGTGCCGATTTTGCCGCGCAAAGTGCTGATCTTCCGGCCGAGCCAGATGCTGCGTGATGCGGTGAATGATGCGCCCGGCGGCGATGCTGATCGGCAGGGTCAGGCGCATTGAGCGACGAGGAAGGGCTGGATTCGGCCGCGCCGGATGTGGGCCCGGGCGATGCTATGCGGGCGCGCACGCGCAAGGCGCCGGACGCTTTTCGCACGATCAGTGAAGTGGCCGACGAGTTGCATGTGCCGCAGCATGTATTGCGGTTCTGGGAGACCAAATTTCCGCGCATCAAGCCGCTCAAGCGAGGTGGCGGATGGCGCTATTATCGCCCCGATGATGTTTTTCTGCTCCGCCGAATCGCCGACCTGCTTTATACCCAAGGCTACACGATAAAGGGTGTGCAGAGATTGTTGAAAGACGGTGGCGGCGCATTGACCGAGGATATCCCGCCCGCCTCGCCGGAGGAGCAGCAGGAGGCGGCAGCGGAGCTGGCGCGCCTGCGCGATGCGGTTCCCGCCATCCCGCCCAGGCCGCCTGTGCCCGAGCTTGTTCTGGCTGAGCCCCCCCGGCCATCGGGCGCGCGGGTGGTGTTGCGGCAGAAAATAGACCCTGAGACCGAGCGCCTGCGCAGCCTGCTGGCTGATACGCTGGCGGGGCTGGAAGATTTGCGCAGACTGCTGGCCTGAGTTGGCGTCCCCTGACATTGCGCCGGCGCGGCGCGCTTGCTACACGCGCTGCACGGTCGGAGCGTAGCGCAGCCTGGTAGCGCATCAGTCTGGGGGACTGGGGGTCGTGGGTTCGAATCCCGCCGCTCCGACCATACACCGTTTTGCTTATACGACCGGTGGTCACCCCAAGATTTTCACAAATGATATCTAATTGACTGCGTTAGGGTGGGCGCTGCAAATGGGTTTGCGCTAGATATTGGTATCTGGGAATTACGGGAAAAATAGGTATCATAGACAACTCGTTTGATGCATTTACCGTAATTGAGTGATCAGTGCTGGGCGCACAAATATATGTAGGGCAATATGAAGGTCAAAAGTAGCATCTACTTCGAACTCATTGCCTTCAATGATCGCGTGTTGAATGGGACACAGTATCGCGGCCAAGGGGCCGATGCCCTGACTGATATTCCTAATGAGATGATTTCTAGCTCGCTGTGTTTTTGCAATCGCGGCGGCTCGAACTCTACAGCGGAGCGCCTTGCCCCGGGCGTGTTGTTTAATCTGCAAAGGCGACGGAAACATCTGCGTTCTGAAATTATAATTACTCTGAATGCTATGGCCTAGTGGCGGGGCTATAAGTTATTAGCTGATGAGGAAATTGAGTCGGTGCTAAAAGATCAAACCAAAATGACCCGTCCAAATGTTTCGTTGGTCGCAATCGCTAAAAATGAGAGTCTGTATTTAACTGAGTGGATTGCGTATCATTTCGCCATCGGTTTTGACCGGATTTATGTTTATAATAACGATAGTCGTGATCGGTCTTTGGAGCTTCTTGAGGCAACAGCCGCCATAGAGCCTAGATTATCTATCATCAACTGGCCAACAAACGAACATTCCGGACCACAAGAGGCGGCGTATAACCATGCAGCGCAGCATGTGGGTTCTGAGTGGGTGGCCTTCCTTGATATCGACGAGTTCATGGTTCCGTGGAGAGATATGTCTATCACGGATTATCTAAGGACAATGCCGGATGACGTCTCCTCTATGCATGTTAACTGGCGTGGATTTGGATCTAACGGCCGCCTTTCACCAATTTACGATTCCGTGATTGAAACATTTACAGCATGTTCTCAAAAAAATTGGGGAAATAATTATCATTATAAATCAATTATTCGCACCCGTGCT
>NCAP01000087.1 GCA_002255495.1 Rhodospirillales bacterium 20-60-12
AGCCGGATCATCTGCCGGGCCAGATCAACGATTTTCACCGGCTCGCCCATGTCGAGCACAAAAATCCCGCCATCCTGCGCGGGCAGGGCGCCGTCGCCACTGCCCACGACCGAGGCTTGCAACACCAGCGAAACCGCCTCGCGCACAGTCATGAAATAACGCTGCATGTCCGGGTGGGTCACCGTCAGCGGCAAACCGCGCTCCAATTGCCGGCGAAACAGCGGCACCACCGAGCCGGTGCTGCCCAGCACATTGCCGAACCGCACCGTCACACAGCGCATGCCGCACTGCGCCTGCCGCGCCGCGATATCCAGACCCTGGCAATACATCTCCGCCAGCCGTTTCGACGCACCCATGATCGACGAAGGATTAACCGCCTTGTCGGTCGAAATCAGCACCATCAACGCAGCACCCGCAGCACGTGCCGCATCCGCCACATGGCGCGTCCCCGCGGCATTGGTCGCCAGGCCCTCCAATTGGTTGGCCTCCACCATCGGCACATGCTTCAGCGCCGCCGCGTGAAACACCAATTCCGGGCGCATGGTCTGGCAAACCCGCATCATGCGCGCAGCGTCGCGAATATCGGCAATCACCGCCCGGCGCCGCACCGCCGGAAAGCTCTCGGACAATTCCATATCAATCTGCCATAGCGCATATTCGCCATGATCGAGCAGGATCAATTGTTCCGGCCCCAGCCCGGCCACCTGCCGGGCCAGCTCCGCGCCGATCGTCCCGCCCGCGCCCGTCACCAGCACCCGCCGCCCCTGGATCAGCCGCGCCATGCCCTCACGATCGAGCGCGACCTGCTTGCGGTTGAGCAAATCCTCAATGGCAATCGGCCGCAGCACCAGCCCTGCGGCATCGGCCGGCGCCAGCGCCGTCGGGCTCGGCGCGCGCGCCACACGCAAACCGCGCGCTTCCGCCGCCGCCAGCAACGCCTGCAAAGCGGATCCTTCAATTTCAGCGCTCGCCAGAATAATCAGCCCCGGCAGCGCGCCCTCACGAGCCAGGCGCTCCAGCACCGCGTCAGCTTGATCCAGGCTGCCCAGAATCGGCAAGCCGTGAATCCGCCGCCCGGTTTCCCGCGCCGACAACGCAAGCAACCCCACCACCGCATAACGCGCTGGCCGTTCGCGCGCCAACGCGCTCAAAAACAATTCCGCCCCCTCACCGGTGCCCACCAGCAGCGCGCTTTCCGCCGCCTCGGTCGCAGCCTGCGCGGGGCGCCTGGCAATCCGGTAAAACAGCCGCGGCGCGGTCAGCCCCAGCCCCAGCGTGATCGTCAGGATCACCGGAAAACTGGCCGAGGGCAACGCCGTTCCAACGCCCACCAGCAGCAGCACAATCAGCAAGGCCGCCAGCACCACAACCGAGGCAATCGTCGTCAGGTCCCGCAGGGCGGTAAAGCGCCAATGCTGGCGCGACAAACCAAACGGCACGCCGACCAGCCAAATCGCCGCGGCACCCGCCAAGGGCAGCGCCCACGGGTTCGGTTCCGGATGCGCCGGATCGGCCAGCCAGCAGGCCGCCAGCACGCCAAACGCGGCCAGCACGCCATCTAGGGCAATATTCACAGCAATTCTAAGGCGGGCGCGGCTGTTGCTCATGTCGATGGCTATAGACCGGAATTTTATGCCGGGTCATCATGCACCCGAAAAGGACCCACATGGACGATCTGCTGAACCGCCTCACCACCCTGCTCGGCCCCGCCGGCCTGCTCACCGCGCCCTCGGACATCGCACCCTTCTGCACCGATTGGCGCGGCCTGATGCACGGCGCCGCCCGCGCCATCCTGCGCCCGGCCAGCACCGACCAGGTGGCGCAATGCGTTGCACTTTGCGCTGAGCACGGTGCCAAGATGGTCCCCCAAGGCGGTAATACTTCCATGGTCGCGGGGGCTACCCCCTCGGCCGATGGCAGCGCCTTCATCCTCACTCTAAGCCGGCTCAACCAGGTCCGCGCGATCGATACGACCGACCTGACCATGACGATCGAAGCCGGCGTCACGCTGCAAGCCGCACAAATCGCCGCCGATGACGCCGGCGCCCTCCTGCCCTTGTCGATCAGCGCCGAAGGCTCGGCCCAAATCGGCGGCGTGCTCGCCACCAATGCCGGCGGCAACAACACGCTGCGCTACGGCAATGCGCGAGATCTGGTGCTCGGCCTGGAAGTCGTGCTGGCCGATGGCCGCATCTGGCACGGGCTGCGCTCGTTACGTAAAGACAATACCGGCTATTGCCTGCGGCAGCTCTTCGTCGGCTCCGAAGGCACGCTCGGCATCATCACCGCCGCCGTGCTGAAATTATCGCCCCGCCCGCGCGACCGACAAGCCGCTTTTTGCGCGGTGCCCAGCGTCGATGCAGCGCTCGCCTTGTTCGCCCGCTTTCGCGCCGAAGATGCCTCCGCCCTGCAAGCCTTCGAATATATCGCCGCACCGACACTCGATCTCGTGGTCAAACATATCCCCGGCATCACCCCGCCCACCAGCCGCGCACCCCATTACGTGCTGATCGACCTCGCCACCACCAACAAACACGGCAATCTGCGCGCCATGCTGGAAGACACGCTGGCAACCGCATTGAATGACGGCCTGATCACCGATGCCGCCCTCGCAGATTCCGCTGCCCACCGCGCCGCCTTCTGGAAACTGCGCGAAAATTGCGCCGAAGGCCAAAAACAAGAGGGCGCCTCAGTTAAAAACGATGTCTCCGTTCCCGTCTCCACCATCCCCACCCTCCTCGCCCAGGCCGAAACCGCCCTGCAACACCTCATCCCCGGCTGCCGCATGGTCGCCTTCGGCCATATCGGCGATGGCAATATCCACCTCAATGTCCAACAACCCGCAAACATAACCGCCGGAGAATTCCTCAGCCAAGCCCACGACATCATGGATTGCGTCAATGCCATCGTCCAATCCCTGCACGGCAGCTTCTCCGCCGAACACGGCATCGGCAAACTCAAACCATACCTCATGACAAATTGGCGCGGCGGACCCGAACTCGACATGATGCACGCCATCAAATCCGCCCTCGATCCCGCCTGCACCCTCAACCCCGGCACCCTGCTGCCACCCCGCCCTTGATCGCGGGACAAAGTGAGGGAGTAAGGCGGGGGGCCTTGCCCCCTCGACCCCCACCGGGGCATGAAGCCCTGGACCCCGTACGTTTGGCTCTGGCAGAAAGGGGGCCGAGCACACTGGTTCAAACAGTGCGGTTAGCCCCCTTTCTGCCAAAGCCAGATTATTGGATTCTCAAGGCCCTGCCTTGAGCGGAGGTCCAGGAGGCAGAGCCTCCTGGCCTCTCTTGCATCACTCAGCCGCGATCATGAGCGGGTGGCCAGGGCGCGGGTGGCGAGGGCTGCGGCGGAGGCGCGGTTTTCGACGCCGAGTTTGGTGAAGATTTGTTCGAGATGTTTATTGACGGTGCGTGGGCTGATGCCGAGGATTTCGCTGATATCGCGGTTGGATTTTCCCCGTGCGATCCAGATGACGACTTCGGCTTCGCGGGTGGTGAGGGAGAGATAATGGCGGAGGAAGGCTTCGTCTTGTCCGGCTGTGGTTTCGGTCAGTCGGTAGAGGAATTCGTCGGGTCCGGTGCGGCTGAGATAGGTGAATTCGAGGCTGCGTTGATTGGCTTTGAGGGTGATAACATTGCCTTGCCGTTCGCTGGTGGTGTGGGGCAGGGTGAAGGATGTCGGGCTGAATTGGTTCAGGCTCGCGCGGAGCAGGGTTTCGGCCTGGGGTGTGCACCAGATGAGATGTCCGGCTGCATTGATCGCGAGCAAATAGCGTCCTGTGGCATCGAGGGCGGCCGCGGCGCGGTGGGCGATGCGGGCATTGGTCAGATGCACGCGGATGCGGGCGAGGAGTTCATCGATGATGATCGGTTTGGTGACGTAATCGACACCGCCTGCTTCGAGTCCCCGGATGACATGTTCGGTTTCCGACAGGCCGGTCATGAAGATGATCGGCAAATGCAGGCGTGATGGATTTTGCTTGATCCGCCGGCAGGTTTCAAAACCATCAAGTCCGGGCATGATGGCGTCGAGCAGGATCAGGTCGGGGGTGGCGTGATCGAGCAATTGCAGGGCTGCTTGCCCGCTGGTGGCGACCAGTGCGGTGAGGTTTGCGTGTTCGAGCGCGTCGGTCAGCAGGCCGAGCGTATCGGGTGTGTCATCTACGACCAGGATGATATCGCGGCGTTTGGACTCGGCGGCGTCAGACATCGTGTTGTTTCAATGCTAGTTCGATGGTCTGTGTGTAGCGCGAGAGATCGAAATTGCGCACCATGGTTTGGAGTTGTCCGATGAAATCCTGGGCGGCGGGGTCGGTTTGCACGATTTCCGCGAGTTTGGCTTCGATGCCGCGGATATACCCGATCCGCCCCAGTTCGAGCAGATTGATCAGATGCTCCGGGTCGGGTGCGTGGTTGGTCTTGCGGATTGGTGTGCTGTGTGCAGCCGGTTCGTCAAACAGCCAATTGATATCGAGCATTTTGGCTATGAGTGAGAGCAGGGCACGGATCTCGATGGGTTTGGCGAGAAAGCCATCGTGCGCCGCGTTAGATTGGCGGGCATTCTGGGCGTCATGCATGTTGCCCGAGACGATCAGGATCCGCAGGTCATCGGGGCGCTGGCGGCGCAGTCGCTCGGCGACTTCAAAACCAGACAGGCCAGGCATGGAGATATCGAGAATCACGAGGTTGGGTTCGGCGGCCTGTGCAAGATCCAGGCAATCCTGGCCATCCATCGTGGTGAACAACACAAAGCCGAGCGGGCTGAGAATTTCATGCAGCAGATCGATATGGGTCTGGTCATCGTCGCTGATCAGAATTTTCCGGCGTGCACCGCTATAGCCGATCGGCCGGCGTTCGGCTTTATGGCTTTGGGCATTGCCGGGCGCGTGAGAAAGCAGCATGCGCACTTTGAACTGGCTGCCTTGATTGATTTTGCTTTGCACGCTGATTTCACCACCCAATATCTCGGTCAGGAGCTTACTGATGGTCAGGCCCAGCCCGGTGCCGGGCACGGCCCGCACATGCGCCAGATGGCCGCGTTCGAAGGGCTCGAATATGCGGGTCAGATCTTCGGGGCGGATGCCGTATCCGGTATCGATGATGTCGAACTCGGCGGTCTGGCTGCGATAATGAACCCGCAGCGTCACTGCTCCGGCCTCGGTATATTTGATCGCATTGGAGAGCAGATTGATCAGGATCTGCCGCAGCCGTTTTTCATCTGCATGAACGTAATCGGGAATATGATCGGCCCGGTCGTAAATGAATTCCAAACCCTTGGCGGTCGCCTGCAGGCGAAACATATCGACGATCTGATCAAGGAATTCGGCAAAATTGATTTGATCTCGATAGATTTGCAGCGAGCCCGACTCGATTTTCGAGACATCCATCAACCCATCAACGAGATTGGATAGATGTTCGGCACTGCGCCTGATCACCCGTACCGCGTCCGCCGTGCGCATGGTGCCCGCGCGTTCGAGCAATTGCGCGTAGCCTGAAATGGCATTCAACGGCGAGCGGATTTCATGGATCACGCCGACGATATAGCGGCTTTTGGCGGTATTGGCGGATTCAGCGACAGATTTGGATTTTTCCAACGCGGCATCGGTGCGTTCATGCGCGGCTATTTCATCCATCAGCATGCTGGTCTGCCGCGCCGATTCGGATTCTGCCGCCCGCCTGCTCGATTGCGCGAGCACCAGCAGCCAGGCGATCACCCCGGAGATGATAAAGAATATCACGAAAACTATCCATAAAGTCGTGCTGATGACGGCACTGGCAGCCGGATCGAGCGTTGCATATTCGTGCCCGATCAAAATCAGCATGATGCCGGTGAACAGCGCGAACATACTTAGCACGACTAGAAACTGGCCAATGCGCCCATCCAGTCCGGCGGCGAGTTTCAATGGCAGGATGCGCCGGAGCATATTGGTCGTCTGATCGGAGAATCGTCCATGCGGCTTGCAGGCATCATGGCAACGCGCATCGAGCGAGCAGCACAGCGAGCATATGGCGCCACGATAAGCGGGGCAGAACGCCATATCGGGCCGCTCGAATTCATGGGTGCAGACAATACAGGTCAAATTCGTCTGCCCCGGCGGCAGGCTGGAGTCCCGACGGGCCAGATAATATTTGCCGCCCGTAGCAAAAGCGATGGCGGGTGCAGCAATGAAGGCAATCAGCAATCCGGCGAAAGGGGCCAGCGCATGTGCGGTCAGGCCGAACAGGCCAAAACTCATGGCCGTTGAGACGATGATCGACAGGCCCATCGCGCCGACGCCGACAGGGTTGATATCATACAAATAAGCCCGTTTGAATTCGATGCCCGGCGGGCTCAATCCAAGCGGTTTGTTGATCACCAGATCAGCCGCGACCGCACCCATCCAACCCACCGCGACATTGGCATAAAGCCCAAGGATGCTCTGGATCACGCGGAAAATACCGATTTCCATGAGCAGCAGAGCCAGCAGCACGTTGAAGGCCAGCCACACCACCCGGCCCGGATGGGCATGGGTCAGTCGGGAGAAGAAATTCGACCACGCAATCGATCCGGCATAGGCATTCGTGACATTGATTTTGATCTGGCAGGTGACGATGAAAATGATCGTCAAGGCAGCCGCCAGGACGGGGTTGCGGAACACTTCGAGGAAGGCAATCCGGTATAATGTGGCAGGCTGCGTCGCATGTGCCCAGGCCACCCCACGGCTGAGGGCGAGATAAGACAGGAACGATCCGGCGGCGAGTTTGGCGCAGCCAATGAACACCCAGCCCGGCCCGGCCAGGATCAATGTGCTCCACCACGACATCGAACCCGTGCGCGACCGTGCCGGCAGGAAGCGGAGATAATCCACCTGCTCACCAATCTGCGGGGTCAAAGAGAGCAGAACGGATGCCGCCATGCCGAACGGCAACAGCCCGAATGCGCCATTGGCCGCACCCGCCGTGCCGGTGAAATGCTGCCAGCCCGCAAATTCCGGCATGCCGCGCAAGGCGAGATAGATCAGCGGCGCGAACTGCAAGAGCAGCCAAACCGGCTGGGTCCAGAGCTGTAACTTGCTGATCGCGCGAAATCCGTAGGCAGCGATAGGGATAACCATCAATGCGCTGATGATGTTGGTCAACCATAATGGAATACCAAGCCCGATCGAAATCGCGTCCGACATGATGCTCGCTTCGATGGCGAACAAAATGAAGGTGAAGCTCGCATAAACCAGCGACGTAATTGTCGACCCGACATAGCCGAAACCCGCGCCACGGGTGAGCAGATCGACATCGACGCCATATTTGGTCGCCGAGAGGCAAATCGGCAGGCCGATCAAAAACAGCAGCGCGCCCACCGCTGCAATCGCCGCCATGGCATTGGTGAACCCGAAAGTGAGCGTGATGGTGCCGCCGATGGCCTCGCACGCCAGAAATGAAATCGCCCCGATCGCGGTGTTGCCAACCCGCCAGGCAGACCAGCGCCGCGCATGGTCGGCGGTGAAGCGCAGCGCGTAATCTTCCAGGGTCTCATCAGCGACCCATTGGTTATAAACCCGCCGTTCGCGGATCACGCGCTGATGAATGGTCATGCCGTGAGGTTATGATGAAGCCGGATGATCAACAACCAAATTCTGTACGCGATCAGGCTTCGCGATAATCCAGCAGCACCAGCCCGGCGAGCATCAGAAAGACCGGCCACACCCAGCCGGCAATTTTGCTCCCCGGCGGGTTCAACCGCAATTCCAGCCAGCGCGCCCAGCCGGCCGTCACACCGAACAAAGCAAGCGGCGTGTGGCTGAGTTCGATCAATTGCGCATCGCGGATATTGGCGATGGCATGGCTGTGGGTGAGCAACACCGCGGCCCCGACGGCGGTCAGAATCGGGAAGACCAGGGCATATTTGGTGCCCGCCCATTTGCCTGCCCGCACCCGCCATTCGAAGAACGCGAACCCGACCAGCAGCAGCACAAAAAACCGGTGCTGCAGCACCTCCACATCGCGCATGCTCGCCCAGAAGGAAATTTGCCCCATCGGCCAGGTTTCAGGATCAGAGCGGAAAAACAGAAAGACCGCGAGGCCGAAAAACAGCACCGGCCAATGCCGCGCCCAGCGCAGCCCTGCTTGGCTGAGCAACGCAAAAAATCCGATCAGCACGACAAAAATGCCGGCCCAATGATGGTTATATTCCGACCATGCAATGTCGCTCGCATTGCGCGCGGCGATATCACCATCGCCGGGCACAAAGGCCGGTGGCGGCTTGCCCTGGTCGGCTTTGGCTTCGGCGTCGAGCTTGGCTTGCAAGGCCGGCAAGGTCAGGCTGTCATGATCAGGCGAGGTCAAAAGCGGCCAGGCCGGCGTGTAGCGCTGGGCAATCTCGTGCAGGCTCACCATGTCATTCTGCAAATACACAGAAGGCGGTGCTGATGTCAGCGATGCGGCGGTGAGAATAACCGTGAGCCCGACGCCGATTTCCACCTCGGCAAATCGCCGCAACCGGTTGAAGGATAAATCAGGATTTTTCGTGAGCCGGCGGATGAGCAGAAAATTCGCAGCACCCAGAGATAATAACCCGCCAAACATGATAATTTTGGCTGACAGCATGGTGCCGTAAGCGGTGCCATACAGCGCCGCCCAGGAGCCGACCAGCACATAAGCGAGTGCCACGCCCGAGAGCAGGATCGAGCCGACGCCGAGCAGCGATAATTTCGAGAACCGCGCCCCGATCCGTGCCGCTTCCCTGCCGTCGCGCGCGCGCGCCAGGGCAAACAGAAACGCCGGAATGCCGCCAATCCAGATTGCCACACCGAATTGATGCACGCCTTCGGCGAGCATCAGCGGCACCCGGTCATCCAGGCGGGCGGCGGCGTGGCTGGTGAATGTGCCGGCCGCAAGCTCGATTGCGCCGAGGCCCAGCAGCACCCATCCCGGTGTTCCGCGTGGCATAAGGGCCAGCACGATGAGCATCATCGCGCTGATCTGCACCAGGGATGCCACGGTCGCCGGTGCGGAAAACGCCGAGCCCGCCGATACCCCGATCACGCTCATCAGCACGGCGGCCTGCATTGCCACCACCAATCCGGCGCAGAGCAGCATCAATGCAGCACCACCCCAGGCGATGCGCCTCGCACCCACGGCGAAGGGCGCTGCCATTTGCAAAGGGCGCAGCAGCAAAACCAGAAACAGAATACTGCCGATGGCCATCGCCTGGCCGATCAAAGCCCCGCCATTGAGCAGGACCGTTAGATAGCCAAAGACATCGACGAGTAATTTCATGTGATCAGGGCGCTGCCACGGTGAAGGGAATCACCCCTTGGGTGATATGCCCGTCGGTCGAATAAGCAATCCAATGGATCTCGAATGCGCCTGCGGTGAGTAAGGTCTGGGCTTTCAGAACCGTGCCGATTTTATGATTGATGATGGTCAATCGCGCTTCGCCTTGCGGCCCGCGCAGCGAAAGCCGGCAGCGGGCAGGGTCCACCGCATCGTCATAATGCAGGGTGATCGCGAGCGTTCCAGGTGCCAATTTGGCGTACGGCGCCGGCGTGCTCGATGTCACGAACGCGTGCGCTTGCGCGTGGCCGATGCCGAGTGCCAAAATGAAAGCCAAAATCAAACCCAATCGTCCCATGATATCCTCCGTATCGCCTGCATAGACGCCCGCGCCGCAATCCGCTCTAATCGGCGCCGCCGGACTAGACAAGGATGAGCGCAAAAATGGATTTGGGATTGGCGGGCCGCACGGCCATCATTTGTGCTGCAAGCAAGGGGCTGGGCCGGGCTTGTGCATTCGCTCTGGCCCATGAGGGGGTCAATCTGGTGATTACCGCGCGCGGGGCCGAGGCCTTGCATGCCACTGCCGCCGAAATTCGCGCGGCAACCGGTGTGCAGGTCAGTGTCGCGGCCGGCGACATCACCACCGAAGGTGGCCGCGAAGCTGCGCTGGCGCTCTGCCCCAGCCCGGATATCCTGATCAACAACGCCGGCGGCCCGCCGCCCGGCGATTTTCGTGATTTTTCCGAGGCCGACTGGCAGGCGGCGTTGAACGCCAATATGCTCACCCCCATCGCCCTGATCCGCGCGGTGATCGACCCGATGATCGCCCGCCGCTTCGGGCGCATCGTCAATATCACATCGGCGTCAGTGAAATCACCGATCCCGAGCATTGCCTTGTCGAACGGCGCGCGGGCGGGACTCACCGGCTTTATAGGCGGTCTGGCGCGGCAGGTGGCGCAGCATAATGTCACTATCAATAACCTTCTGCCCGGCCCGTTTTTAACCGATCGCCTGCGCGCCAATTCCGCAAAATCCGCTGCCATGGCAGGCCGCAGCGTGGACGAGGAAATTGCGTTGCGCGCCCAAACCAGCCCGGCCCGGCGGGTTGGCGACCCGGCGGAATTTGGCGCCGCCTGCGCGTTTTTGTGCGCGGCCAATGCGGGCTTCATCGTCGGGCAGAATCTGCTGCTCGACGGCGGTGCCTTCAATGCGAGTTTCGGCTGACATAAAGAGGAACATCATGGATCTGACATTTCAGACTGCCGGTAAAATCCGCGCTGCGATCGCCGCCGGTAAAGTCTCCTGCCTTGAAGTCACCGATTATTTCATCAAGCGCATCGAGACGCATGACGGCGCCCTGAACGCTGTGGTCGTGCGCGATTTCGAGCGCGCCCGCGCGCGCGCCAAACAGCTCGACCGGCAGCGCAAAAAACTTGCCAAATTGCCGTCCCTCTTCGGCGTGCCGATGACGGTGAAGGAAAGCTACGATGTCGCGGGCCTGCCCACCTGCTGGGGTCTGCCGGCGTTCGCAGGCAATATCGCCAAGGAGGATGCGCTTTCGATCGCCCGCCTGAAAGACCAGGGTGCGATCATTCTGGGCAAGACCAATGTGCCGGTGTTGCTGGCCGATTGGCAGAGTTTCAATCCGGTCTATGGCAGCACGAATAATCCGTGGGACATCACCCGCTCACCCGGCGGCTCCTCGGGTGGGTCGGCCGCGTCTCTGGCGGCGGGGTTTTGCGCCTTGGAAGCCGGCAGCGATATCGGTGCCTCGATCCGCGATCCGGCGCATTATTGCGGCGTCTACGGCCATAAACCGACCTGGGGCGTGATTCCGCCGCGCGGCCATTCGCTCGCCGGTAATCACACCACCACCGATCTGTCGGTGATCGGCCCGCTTGCCCGCTCGGCCGCGGATTTGGCCACGGCGCTCGCTGCGATGGCCGGCCCCGAGGCGATCGATTGCGGTTTCAAGCTCGATCTGCCGAAACCGCGTGTCCGCTCATTGCAGGATTTGCGCATCGCTGTGATGGCGGATTCACCGATCTGCCCGGTGGCGAGCGAAATCTCGGCTGAATTCGCGGCCCTGGCCAAATTCCTTCGTAAATCCGGCGCGAAAGTCAGTGAAACGGCACGCCCGGCATTCGATATGAGGCAGGCGCATGTGAATTATTCGCTGCTGCTGAACGCGGCGCTGAGCGCACGGATGCCCGATGAGACAATCGAGCGTCTGCGCCATCTTCTTGACGGCAAAGCTGCTGATGATCTGAGCCCGGATGTCGTGGTGGCCCGCGGCACGTTGCTCGAACATCGCCTCTGGCTGCGCGAGCACGAGGCACGCTATCGGATGCGCGCGGCCTGGGCGGCATTTTTCCACGATTGGGATGTGCTGATCGCACCCGTCGGGTCCACCGCCGCTCTGCCGCATGATCAGTCCGGCCCGATGTGGCAGCGCTTCATCGATGTGAACGGCAAGCAGCAGAATTTCGCCGATCAATTATTCTGGGCCGGCCTTGCGACCAATCCACTTTTGCCAGCCACTGCCGCACCCTTGGGTTTCACCAAATCCGGCTTGCCGTTCGGCATGCAAATTCTCGGCGCGCCCTTCGCCGACCGTACCACCATCGCGGTCGCTGCGATGCTGGAGAAATCCTGGTTGGGCTTCGAGGTGCCGCCAGGCTATTGAACAAAACCGATGAGATATCCAAAATCAGATCATTATGACGGCGAAATTTTCTTCAATCCCGAAGGCACTACCAGCCTGGTGGTGCCGCCGGATGCCCATAAGCGCCGGCGCGGCGGATTTATCCGCATGCTGCGCTATCGTTTCATCGAGGGAAATTACGCGAAATGGCCCTCGCATATTCCCAACAAGCCATGGCCTTTGCCCGCCGGCCCGATCAATGATGGCGAGGTGAGTGTCACCTTCATCGGCCATGCGAGTTTTTTGATCCGCCTGCCGGGTTTGACGATACTGACCGACCCGGTTTTTTCGGCGCGCTGTTCGCCGGTGCAATGGGCCGGCCCGAAACGCGCGCGTGCGCCGGGGATCAAACTCGCCGATCTGCCCAAGCCGGATTTGATTCTGCTCTCGCACAATCATTACGACCATATGGATCTGCTCTCGCTGCGTGCGCTGGCCAAACGCTTCGGGCGCATTCCCATCATCACCATGCTCGGCAATCGTGATTACCTGGCATCCAAGGGCATCCATGGTGCAACCGAGCTTGATTGGTGGCAGCATCACAGCCATGGCGAGGCGCATATCACCATCACCCCGTCACGG
>NCAP01000088.1 GCA_002255495.1 Rhodospirillales bacterium 20-60-12
GCCGGTGAAGAAGTCGCGCGCCATGATATGGCTGGTTCCGGCGGCGCCCTCAATGATCATGGTGGCGTCGAGGGCGAGCATGACGGCGGGCAGTTCGGCCGCTGGATCGGCATTGGCGAGACTGCCGCCGATGGTGCCGCGCGAGCGGATTGCGGGATGGGCGACATGGGCCAGCGCCTCGGCGATCAGCGGCGCGTGGCGGGCGATTTCGGGGGCGGCGAGCAGGCTGGCATGGGTGCAGGCGGCGCCGATGCGTAGGGCGGTGTCGGTGAGGGTGATGCCGGTGAGTTCAGGCAGGCGGCCGATATCGACCAGCAGCGACGGCGCAGAAAGCCGGAAATTCAAAGCCGGCAGGAGGCTTTGGCCGCCGGCGAGGAGTTTGGTGCCGAACGGGTCAGCGGCGAGCAGGGCGAGGGCCTCAGCGACAGAGCCGGCTCGAACATAATCGAAGGCAGGGGATTTCATGCAGGTCTAACTGCGGGGTCGGGCCGGCGGCTGTCAATTGGCTGGGGTGGCGGCGTGCGGGTTTGGTCGGCCGAATGATCTGATCTCGGCATGCATCAGCACATAAATAACTGTGAATATCACCACAGCGGCGCCGGCGCCGATGGTGCGCTGCGCGCCGAAATAGGTGGCGGCTGGGCCGCTCAGGGAATAGCCGATCGGCATAAGGCACATGGCGACGAGGCCGATGATCGAACTCACGCGCGATAGAATTTCAAGTGGTATGGTTTGCTGCATCGTCGTCTGAAACAGCGTATTGATCATTGCCATGCCGATGCCTAACACGAAGCTGCCGATCATCAATACCGGCAGCGGCGCATGGAGTGCGAGAAAAACAAAAGGTGTAGCCATGATCGCGATACAGAATTGGATGGTCAGCAAGGGCCGGCTGAACGAGCAGCGCAACATCATCACACTGCCGCCTAACGCACCGATACCGAGACATGAGGTGACGATTCCCCAACTCTGCGGTCCACCCTGCACGTGAGCGAACAGGCTCGGCCCGATCACGAAAAACATTCCCAGATTGAGTGCATTGACCAGAGCGAGTTGGCCGGTCAGCAGAGGCAACCAACGATGCTGCCGAAATTCCACCCCGCCGCGTTTCAGGTCGGTCAAAAAAGATGCGTTCTGGACCGCGATTTTAACTTGCGGGAACCTGACGAACATCATCAATGCCGCGCTCACTAAATACGAAGCCGAGTCGGTGGCGATGGCAAACGGGCCGCCGCCGAAACCAACCAGCATGCCGCCGATCGCGGGTCCCAGGATAATCGCGATGGAGCGCGACATCCCCATCATCGCGTTGCCGTCCTTGAGTTGATCCGCAGGCAAAATTTGCGGAAGCAATCCACCGGCTGCCGGCCGATGAAAGGCGTTGCCGATACCAACACAGCCACCGAGACCCATCAGAATGCCGAGCTGTGGATGCCCTATGGCCAATAAGACCGCGAGCACGGCTTGGCTGCCAAAGCGCAGCAGATCGGCAGCGATCATCAGGCTGCGCCTGGACCAACGATCTCCGAGAACGCCGCCGGCAAGCATCAAAATCAGAACCGGTACCGTCTCGGCGGCGAGCACGATACCGACTGTCGTCGCCTTATAGCCGGCGACGAGCAAAGCAAGGCTCAGTCCCATCTGTGCTATGGCGGTGCCAAGCGATGAGATGCTGGTTGCCGCGAGATAGGCACAAAAATTTCTCTGAGCGAAAAGCCCCCGATAGCCTGAAGAGTCCGGGTTTTGTGTCCTGATTTTTAGCGCCATAAGAGCTAGGATAAGCACGTTGATTGGGCATGGTCCAGCGGGCTCCTGCGTGAGGCCGGGCCATTTTGGTTCTGTTTGGCTCGGGGCCGCGAATGATCCGGTTTCAGCCGCGCTCGGCGATTCATGCAAATGGTTTGAATTGAGATTGAGAGATTTTCTGGCCGTTGGTATAAGTCTGGCAGATAATGGATATCCATGGTGAAATGTTGGAACCTAGCAACGGCCTGAGGGTGCGGGAACTCCATCAGTTCAACCGGATCGAATTATTATTATAATTTACCGATGGCCCGCTCATGAAGTTTGCAAGCTTAGCATATCAAAATTAGCAATATCGTATCATTCAGCTCACGGGCGCGTCAGCTATTGTGGCGGTGATAACGCATTATTGCTTCCGAACGGAGGCTGCCGATTCACAGCGGGAAGGTGCGACTCTGGCCTGTTGGCTGCTCGCCAGCCTGCGGGCGATTACGGTATTGTATGTCACGCCTGCTGCGATCCAGGATCTGATCATGGCGGCCTCGCTTAGGCTTGGATGGCGATCTATCTCGCCGAATTGTTCGCAAGTAGCATCTGCCCAACCGCTGCAAGCTTCATTTTCAATGTCTCGCTCTTGATTGCTTGGATCTTCCCGATTCTCGCCGGCACCACTATCCACGCGTTCGGCGGCATTCTGCGCACGGTCATCGTGTTTATCTCGATCTCTTTGATCGGCTTAAGTAACCCGACCTCGAGCTATATTGATCTAACGGGCGAGGATCATTCATGCGTCGGCAGATCGATACGAAGCCGAGCCGGCGGCGTGGCGGATCAGCCGGTGAGTGTGGCCAGATAGCGCAGCGCGGGGATGCTGGGGAGGAAGGTGTAGGCGCCGCCGCGGGTGCGCACGAAGCGCGGGAAGCCGCGCAGGCGGATTGAGGCACCGTTGAGGAGCGACATGTCAAACCAGCTCGTCGCCGGCTCGTTGGCGCCGAGCAGAGGGTCGTTCGAGCCGGTGATTTGCGGGTCCTGCAGGCCGAGATTCAACCAGTCGCAGGATATCGCTTCGAATTGCGTGCCGAGATTGGCACCGAGAAAATTGCCCAGCAAGCCGCGCTCCTCATCATCGGGGCGGGTCGGGTCGTAAGGACCGCCATAGGGGATGCCGCGGCGGACCAGCCGGCGGGTGTGATTTTCGATACGCTGGACAATTTTGCCGCCGCGCGGGTTGCTGCGGCGGACATGGGCGCCGACCGGGCAACCTGATTGCGCCGTGTAATCGAAATCGGTCAGTGAGACAGGCGATTGGGGGTTGGGTGTGTCGGGCGAGAGAGCGAGCGGCACGCCGTTGCGCCAGCGGCCGCACATATGGGCGGCGACGATTTCGCGCAGGGCCGCCAAGCGTGAGATGCCTTGGCCGAATTTCGCCTCGTCGCCGGGCTTGAGAACGTGCTCGGTCAGCCGATGCACGAGCAATTCCTCGGCCGCCTGATCGAGATAGGTCTCGAATGCCGCGACATCCTGAGCGAGAATGCGAAAGGCGTTGAAACAGCCATTGAGCCCGAGAGGATCGGGCTGCGGGACGCGCCAGAACAGGCCCTCGAAACTGGTTTCATGGCCAAGCAAAACGGTGCCGAGCGGCGCCATGGGTTCGCTGATTTCCGGACGGTCGTGAATGACCGCAAAGCGGGGCTGGGAGATATTATCCCGATAGCCGAAATGCACAACATCGCCATTGAAATTCCGCCCCTCGCGGGTGCCGCGGATACGCAAGGCGCGGCCGCCACCGGCAGCGGCGATGTGGGCCTGCACCTGATCGAGATGGGGTTCGTCATCGGCGTAGATCGAGGCGATGATGTGCAGGCGCGCGGGTTCATCGAAAGGGGCGGGCCAGGTTTGCGGGTCACTGGGGCCGAAATCGCCGAGCTTGGCGGCACGCGCGGTCATGCCTTCGACAAATTCGGTCGGGAAGGTTTGCAAACTGTCGGGTGCGACGCCGAGGGCGCGCAGGCCCTCGAAGGTCAGGCCGACATTGAAACAGAAATCCGGTTTACTGGACCATGCCGATTCGGTGGTGATACTGAGCCCGTCCGCCCCCTCGCGCGCGGCGATGGCGCCGAGCCAGATGCGGGCGGCCTGGCGGTCGGCCACTTCGAGCAGCAGGTAGCGGACCATCGAACGGCGATAGCCGCGCAGAATATTGCCCTGCAACTCGTGCGGTATAAAAGCGACACTCACCAGCCCACTCCTAGCTTTTGTCGAATTTGCGCAACCGAGAATGCCGGGTATCCGCGATAGCCGCTGCCCAGCGACACGTTGGGATTGGCGTGAAGCTGCAAAATCAGATCACGCGGCAGAAGCCGCAAATCATCACCCGACGCAGCCGCATTATGTTGGGCCAGCAGGTCGGTCGCGAGATCGGGCACTTGATATAAATCACGCGCATGCACCCAATCGATGAAGGCCTCGACATGGTGTTCGCAGGGAATGACGGCATCGCCATCTTCGATGAGCGCAACTATGGCGTTGAAGACACTTCCTATGGTCGCAATGAAATCGCGGATGTAATTTGAAAAATCACCGTCATAAACCGAAAACATGCACAAATTACCATCAACCAATACAAAGCGCGCGAAATGCACGGTGCCGACATTGTTCAGACCGGCGTAGATTTCATCGACATTCTGGGCAATGGCCAAAGCGGCCTTGGCGCGGCCGATGGGCGATTTATCCTTCAGCGGCATGATCAGATTCATCATGTGCTGCAGGTTTTCGCTCGGTTGCGGCGCCATGCGCGGGCCGCCCGGCTGCGGTTTGACCGGTGTTCGCGCGGCCCAGTAGGGCACCAGAATCCACTCGGCTATAAACTGAAACAGGCGGGTGTTCGGCAGCGCATCGACCAGACGGTCAAACCAGGTGGCTTCGCTTTCCATAGGCTCAGCCTGCCGCAAAGGGGCAAGACTGGCCGCCGCGTCGCAGCCTTGAGACTTCATAGGCATCGCGGCGGGCCTGCAGGATCGGGTCGTCGGAGATGTCGATCCCTGGGGTCAGGCGGCAGGGGTTGAAGCTTATTTTTTCACAAAATATTTCCTGATCCTCAGGCACCGTGGTGAGGGTTAATGTGCCCATAAAGACGCGGCAGCGCTTGCCGGGCCATTGGCGTGTGGGGTCGGCATACGCATCGCCGATTTCGCCGATGCTCATGACCAGCCTGAATGTCGCGGGTTGGCGTTGCAGACGGTCTTTGAGTTCTTGATGCAAATAGCAATCGACCGGCGGGGCCGTGGGGTCTGTGGTGCGCACGCCGGCGATGGGCTCCCAACTGAAACGCACCGGGCGGCGGACGTGATCTGGACCGGTGAGGATGAATGTATGAACCGCGTGATAAGCCGCGCGGACGTAGCTGACCGGCGCACCGATTGACCCGGCTTGGAACACCGCCATCTGGGCGAAGCGATGCTGATTGGCAAAAGCCAGCATGCCGGCGGCACCGCTTGCCATCTGGCCGGGCATGGGATCGGGCAAAGGCTGTTTCAGGCACAGCATATCGAGGATTTTCTGCCATGGTGATTCACGCTGTTGGCGCGCTGGCCGCGCCGCGCGGGAGAATTGCAAAAACGCATCGACGCTGGGGGCAAAAAACTCAGCAAGCGTCATCGCGATCAGATCAGTCGCGACGTCATCGCCGAGATGAAAGCGGGTGGCCATGCCGCGCACATCCGACCAGCCATCATGCTCGACGGGGCTACCGGTTCCATTGGAAAAGCGGACTGTCACGGGCACGCGCTGGCCCTGGAAATGGGCAGCAATTGTGTAATTGCGAGCCACTTCGGAGGCTTCGAAATAACCTTGCACGCCGATGCCGATGGTATGGACGGGACGTGTGCCGGGCTGGTGATCAGGGAAGTCCGAAAGGACGGCATCGACGAGTTGCACAGCGATCGGGTTGTCTGGCATGTCAGGCCTCTTTCAAGACAATTAGCTGGTCTGGGCGGAGGCCATCTCGGGTGCGATTTGATGGAACTCTTGCGCCGCAGTAATGATATAGCTTCGCGTGGCAGTCAAATCGAAGCCGGCACCTCGTTGGGCCGCCTGCTCGAACGCGCCGTCACCGAGGGCTTCGCGGGCTTTGCTGATGGCTTGGCGGGCTGAGCGATCCAGCTTGATCGGCGATGCCTGCAAGGCGCCGGAAATGACGGCGATGTGGTCATAGGCCGCCAATTCGGCGAGCGGTGACGTCAGGGCCCTGATGGTCGACCATTCATAAAATGTCGCGCCATGGGCAGGCAGATCGACCAGGGTGCGCACATGGATTGCAACCGCTTGCCGTGGTGCGGCACTGGCTGCCTGCAAATCGGCTATCAAATGCCTGACCCGCAGCGCCCCCAGATGATTGCCGCCCATACTGGCCCATTCGGCGGAGAGCGAGTATTCTTCAATGGCTTTCGCGACATTTCGAAAACTCTCAACGCCGCCGATGGCGTAGTTGACATAGCCTACGAGGGAGGGCTGCGTCGCGAGCCCGCTGATCTGCCGTATATCACCGAGCAATTTCTCAGCATCGTCAAGTTTGCCGAGACGCGCCATGACGAAAGCAGCGGTGGAAAGCGAGGTGATCTCGCAGGCGAAATTTCCCTGCTGACGCGCCTGATCGGCCGCGGTTAAATGATGCTCAATACATTGCGTGGCCCGACCTGCCCATAATTCAATTTGTCCGGCGACACCACAGAGCCAGCCGCGGCTTGATTCGCCGCCTGCGGCCTCGGCCATCAAGCCGCGCTTGATGTAGCTGGCGGCCAATTTCGGGTCGCCGATATTATGCAGCGCATGCACTGCGGCGCCGGCGAGAATGATAGGCGCCTGGCGGAGTTGATCGGCGTGCGGCCTGACCATGATGCGCCGATACCAGTCACCGGTTTCGGCACCGCGGTGCGAGTAATTGAACAGAAAAAGCGGTGCGACGATGTCGGCGGCGAGAGTCAGATCTCGGGTGATGGAGCGCTCGAACGCCGAGCGCAGATTGACCATATCATCATAGATGGCATTGGTCGCTTTGGCTTCTTTGTCACTGGCCAGAAGCTCGGCGAGTTTATGGCAGCGCGCGGCAAAGACTTCGGCATGACAGCGCTCGACAGCTTCCAGGCGACCGGCCTCGTTGAGTTTTTCGCGGCCGAATGCCTGCACCGTCTGGAGCATGCGCAAGTGCCGGCCACCGCCGGAATCGCGCGCCAGAAGTGAGGATTCGAGAAGATCATCGATGCCGCGCAGGGCCTGCGCCTGACCCAGACCGTCCGCTGCGCACACCGCCAGGGCCTGTTCCTCGCGGAAAGAACCCGAAAAGACGGACAGGCGGAGGAGAATTTGCTGACTGTTGGAATCGAGCAGGTCGTAGGACCATTGCAGTGTATGCCATAATGTTTGATGACGGCCCGCACGCCGGCTTGAGCGGATGTCATGCAGATCGAGCGGCCTGATCACGGCCGCTGCGATTTCATCGAGGCTCAGTCTGCGGAGATTGCGCGCGGCGATTTCGATGGCAAGCGGGATATGTTCCAGATGATCGCAGATGCTTTGGATCGCGGCGAGATCATCCTGTGTGGGCTGAAAATGCCGATCGGCGAAGCGGCCGCGTTCGATGAACAGGCGCACGCCGACGGCGCGGGCGGGATCATCATCGGCGGCATCGTTCAGGGCGGGCACCTCGTACACCGCCTCACCCTCGACCGCGAGGGTCCGCCTGCTGGTGTTGATGCAAAAAACCGTGCCACAGCTTGAGCCGATTTCCATGACCGCATCGGCGGTCTGATCGAGCACATGCTCGCAATTATCCATCAGCAGAATGGCCCGGGCATGAAGCAGCCGTTCCAGCACCTGCACGCGCCGTTCGATGCCGGGCAATGGCTCGATCAGCAGGGCGGCGGCAATGGCCGGCCAGACCTCGCTGCCGCGTTCGAGGGCAGCGAGATCGACCATCCAGGCGCCGTCCTGGAACGAGGCTTCGAGGGAGCGGGCAAATTCGATGGCAAGGCGGGTTTTGCCGATGCCGCCTGGACCGACCAGCGTGATGATGCGGGCATCGGCGGTCAGTTCCAGCAGGCTGCGCAATTCGCGCGCGCGGCCGAGAAAGGATGTCAGATTGGCCGGCAGATTGCCGCTGGCGGTCTCGCGTTTGCCGCCGATGGGTGGAAAAACATGGGGCAGATCGGCCGCCCCCACCTGGAAGACGCGAACCGGCTCGATGCCTTTGAAATGATGCTCGCCGAGGTCGGTCAACATGAAGTTGGAGCGCGCAGGATCGCTGGCGATGGCGGTGATGGTTGCACTGGAAACCAGGGTCTGATCGGCATTGGCGGCACTTTGCAGCCGGGCCGCGGTGGGCAAGGCGGGGCCGAAGAAATCGCTGCCGCGGGCACGCACGACGCCAGTGTGAATGCCGCAGCGGATCAAAAGCCGCCCCGTCGGGCCCCAAAGGGCGGCGCGCATATCGCGCTGGATATCGATGGCTGCGGCAATGGCGTCCATCGGCCGGTCGAAAATGGCGAATATGCCATCGCCGGTATTTTTGAACGGCGTCCCCCGATGGCGCAGGATGGCGGCCTGGAGGATCTGGTCGTGCTGGTCCATGGCGCCGATCAGATCACGGGGGAAGCGATGCAACAGGGCGGTGCTGCCGACAACGTCTGTTGTCAGGATCGTCCGCTCTGCACCGTTCTCCGCTCGCGTTGACGAGTCCATCATCCCAAGATCAGCCCCATGCCTCATTGAGTGTCCGGCCCGTGAGATCGGTCCAAGCGTGTTGGCCGCCCGGGGTTAGGTCCACTGAAATTAGTTTGGGCCTTGATCCGTGCCGCTGGCAAGGGCGGGGTGACGAGCCGGGCGCCGGCGCTGAGCCAGCGTGTCAGCCATGACATGCATATGACGCGATTTTCAAGGGATGAATGGTCGTGCTAACATCAGAATGAGACGAGGGGGATTTATGTAAATGGCGATTTTGCGCAGTGTCATATCGACGATGCTCGATAACGGGGCCGAGGCGCTGGGCCGACAGACCCTGGCCTGGAAGCACCCGGACAGTAATATCGTCAGCGGGTCTCTGCTGACCGTGGAAAATAATGAAATCGCCATTCTCAAGAGCCGCGGCGCGATCCTGGGCGCCTACACGATGGGGCAATACCCGATCGTGACGCCAGACAAGCCGATTTTGGGCAGTGTGGTGTCGGCTTTTTTCAGCCAGCAGCAGCCTTGGCAGTTCGAGGTGTTTTTTGTCAGCAAGGCCAAGCACATTGTTGGCGCGAAGGGCCGCGCTTATTCCAAGGAAATGGCTGAGCTGAGCTATGAGGTGGATTATTATTTCCACATTCCGGACCAGGATTCAGCGCTTGATCTGATCACCCATATGCCGATCGACAAGGGGCGGATTATCACCACGGAAGTGAGCGAATATGCCACCCCGATCATCGAGCAGGCGATCAATCAGATTGTCCAGGTGACCAGGCTGGAAGAGGTGAATGAGAATATTCACGAAATCACGGCGCTGGTGGAGACGCATCTGGCGGAATTCCTGAAAGTCTATGGGATTCGCCTCGATACGGTGAAAGTGCTGATCTACCCCAATGATCCGCTGATGAAGCGGCTGATTTCCTTCCGCGCGTTCGGGATGAGCGAGGCCGAGGCGGTGCGCGCTTTGATGACCTATGAGATGGCCTCGCGCGGCGTGATTTCCGCGCCGAACATGGCAATCGGTGCGCCCTTTTCGATCGGCGCGATGCCGACATTGGGCGTGCCGGTGGACCTTGCAGCACCCCCTGCCCCGCCGGCTCTGCCGCCCACGGGCAGCGTGCCACAGAGCGGCGCGTAGCCATGACCGACCTGCCTGACATCACTGTGCCCTTGCGTGCGATCGGCCGCGACCCTGGACTGATCACGCAGCAATTGATCATGGCGTTCAACGGGTGGGGGTATAATTGGTATAAAGCCACCAACCGCCAGCGGGCCGATGATTTGCTGGTGCGCGCGAAAGCGCAAGAAATACTCAGCCGGGTGGCGGGCTTCATTGCTGAGGCAACTCACAAGCTGGCTGGCAGCATTCCAGCACCCTCGCGTGCCGACCCGCTGCCGGGCCGGGACATAATGCCGCATGTCAAAGCCTGGCGCGGGGTTTGCGAGAAAATCGGCAGCCTGGCCGGGCGGATCGGGGCGGCACCCGCCCCCGGACGGGACAGGATTTTCGACCGGCACCGCGATGAGGGGGCGACGCTTGCGAAACTACAGGGCTTTGACCTCTATGCCCTGCAATTGATCATGAATCTGGAGGCGAAACTGGCGGGCCTGACGCCGGCCGACTTGAAGGATGCCGCCTTGTTACAAGGCACCGAGGCAGAGTTGCAGGCCATCCGCCGCCTGCTCGATGAACGGGCCGATTTTCTCGCTTTGTAATACGGTCCAGCGTTTGGGCGGGTCGCTCCCGGGTCAGTCAGCTGGCCGAATTCATCTGCCCTATGGCCCCGTTCATACTCGCCAGAGAGGGCGTTTTCCGATTTGCGCCGATATTGCGTATAATGGTGGGGTAATCGATTCGGGAATGAGCCCAGATGAACAGCATCACGCCGATCCAGAACGCCAGCATCATTGTGCTCGGCAACGAAAAGGGTGGATCGGGTAAGTCTACCGCCGCGATGCATATCATCGTCGGGCTTTTGCGCGAGGGCTATAAGGTCGGCGCGATCGATCTGGATGCACGCCAGGCGACGCTTGCGGGGTATCTGGCGGCGCGCAAGCATTTCGCCGAGAGCAAAAATATTCCCCTGCCTTTGCCCGCTTTTGCCGGGGTGCTGCGCAGCGAGGCGGATAACCGGGCAGATGCCGAAGCCGACGAGACGGCGCGGTTCAATCAGGCGTTGGCCGAAGTGTCCGAGGGAGCGGACATTGTGGTGATCGATTGCCCGGGGGCGGATACGTTTCTCAGCCGGCTCGGTCATTCGCTCGCTGATACGTTGATCACGCCGATCAATGATAGCTTCGTCGATTTCGCCATGCTGGCGAAGGTTGACCCCGACAAGCACGATATTATCAAGCCGAGCATTTACAGCGAAATGGTCTGGGGCGCGCGGCAGAAGCGCTTCGCGCGCGACCGCGGCAAACTCGACTGGATTGTGATGCGCAACCGGCTTGGCGCCTCTGAGGCGCGCAATAAGCGCGATGTCGGGACGACATTGGACATGCTGGCCAAACGCATTGGGTTTCGCACGGTGAAGGGTTTTGGCGAGCGGGTTATTTTCCGCGAACTTTATTTGCAGGGCCTGACCTTGATGGATATCAAGCAAGCCGGCATCGACATTGCCATGGGTATGAGCCATGTCGCGGCACGGGCAGAAGTGCGCGCGCTGATCAGCGCCATTCGCAAACCCGCCCCGACCCTCACCCTCGCCTCGCCACCCGGCTGAGCACATAGAGCATGATGCGTTATCACGCACCCGCTCTAGCAGGCTGCTGAAAAAGCTTATTTCTGATGAGTTTTTCTTCGTTTTTTGCAGGGATTTCGCCCTTTTGGGGTTGATTTCGTGGCCTTTTGGGTCTGGAAATTTACGTGCCTGGGCTTTGGAGGAATTCTGGACAGACTCATCCTGTCGGCAGCAGTTGCGGTAGCCTGATCAAGTTGTAAGCCGCCGCCTTGAAGGTAAACATCCAGCCGACGCGGCCCAGGCCGCGGTGCTTGGTCTGCGCCATGCCGGCGACTTCTTTGATCCAGCCATTCGCCTCCTCGATGCGTTTGCGGATGACCTGGCTGGACCGATAGCCCGTATGGCGGGTCGTTCTGCCGTCGATGTTCGAGCCGCGATGCGCATTGATATTTTGTGCGACATGCGGGGTCACGCCCAACTTGCGGGCCGAGGCGACGAAGGCCGCCGTGTCGTCATTCTTATCGGCGCCCACGGTCTTTTTGGCGCCATCAGGCAAGCTGGCCATCCTTGCGCCGAAAACTCTTCATGCTCGCTCAGGCTTTGATCAGCGTGCCATCAACCGAGAAATGCTCGTCCGACAGCAGCGCCTCGATCCGCAGCAATTGCAGCACCGCCGCCATGAATTCCGCCGCGACATCGCCGGCCAGCAAACGGTCCCGGTTCTTGGAAAACACCGTCGGCACCCAGACCGGATCATCCACCCCAAATCGCCACACGTTCGGACTATGAATCCGATCAAAGGGCGCAGAGCAAGGGGTTTTTCAGCAGCCTGCTAGATCTTGCTTTATGAGACGGGGATGGAACGGATGCGGCGGGCGCGCCGTTTGCCGAACCCGGACAGAGCGAGATAGACGCTGGGTGTGGTGTATAGCGTGAGGGCCTGACACACAATCAATCCGCCAATGACGGCAACGCCGAGCGGCTGGCGAAGCTGGTAGCCGGTGCCGACCGCAAAGGCGAGCGGCAACGCGCCCAAAATGGCGGCAATCGTGGTCATCATGATCGGGCGAAATCGTTCCAGGCAGGCGGCGCGAATGGCATCGTGCGGCGAGACGCCGCGTTTGCGTTCGGCTTCGAGGGCGAAATCGATCAGCATGATGCCATTTTTTTTGACGATTCCCATGAGCAGGAAGATGCCGATGATGGCGATGATGGAGAGCGGCAACCCGGTGATCAGCAAGGCGAGCAATGCGCCCACGCCGGCGGATGGTAAGGTTGAGAGAATCGTCAGTGGCTGGGTGAGACTTTC
>NCAP01000089.1 GCA_002255495.1 Rhodospirillales bacterium 20-60-12
CTGGGGCTATTCAACTTTGGCCTTTTTCGCACCCGAGCCGCGTTATCTCTCAACCGGCGAGCTGAATGAAATGCGCGTCGCGGTCCGCAGGCTTCACGCTGCCGGAATCGAGGTCATCCTCGATGTCGTTTATAACCACACCTGCGAGGGCAGTGAAATGGGCCCGACACTATCCTGGCGCGGGTTCGATAATGCGAGCTATTACCGCCTCGTCGAAGGCAATGCACGGCGGCTGATCAATGATACAGGCACCGGCAATACCATCAACATGTCTCATCCGCGGGTGCTGCAAATGGTGCTCGACAGCCTGCGCTATTGGGCGGAGTCATACCATATCGACGGCTTTCGGTTTGATCTCGGTACCACATTGGGCCGCGAGGTCACCGGCTTTGATCCGAACGGCGGCTTCTTCGATGCGATCATGCAAGACCCTGTTTTATCCAGGCTCAAATTGATTTCCGAACCTTGGGATATCGGCCCGGGCGGCTATCAATTGGGCAATCACCCGCCGGGCTTTGCCGAATGGAATGACAAATTCCGCGATGGCGTCAGGCGGTTCTGGCGTGGTGATGCCGGATTGCGCGGCGAGATCGCGTCCCGCCTGACCGGGTCTGGCGATGTCTTTGATTATCGCCAGCGTAAAAGCTGGTCGTCGGTCAATTTCGTCGCCTCGCATGATGGCTTCACCATGCATGATCTGGTCAGTTATGCCGAGCGCCATAACGAAGCCAATGGCGAAAACAGCCAGGATGGCCACGGTGAAAATTACGCCGCCAACTGGGGTGCCGAAGGACCGACCGAGGACGCCGCCATCACCGATCTGCGCGAGCGGCTGAAACGCACCATCATGATGAGCGTGCTGCTCGCCAATGGCACGCCGATGATCCTGGGCGGTGACGAAATATCCCGCACACAGCAGGGCAACAACAATGCCTATTGCCAGGACAATGAAATATCATGGGTCGATTGGGCATTGGCAAAAACCCCGCAAGCACAGCTCTTGTACAATTTCACAAGCCGTCTCATCGCGCTGCGCCGCCGCTATAAAATTCTCGGCGGCGGCGGATTTCTGCATGGCAATCACCAGGTTGCCGATCATCTGTCGGATATTTCCTGGTTCGATGAAGCAGGCCAGGAATTATCAAGCGACGCCTGGAACGATGCTCATGCCCAATTGCTGGCCTTGCGCCGCGCCGGGGGCGATGGCGATAAAGCTGAAGCCACGTTGCTGCTGCTCAACGCCAGCACCGAAGATCGCGCTTTCACCTTGCCGCATCCGCCGGCGCAATGGCGCTTGATGATCGACAGTGCGGATCCCGCGCAAACTGAATCGATGATCGCAGACGGCCCGGTCACGGTGCGCTCACGCGCGGCCGTCCTATTGGTCGCCCAGTTCACCGCCGATCAGCCGACCTGATGCCCAAATCCGCGAAATTCTCGTTTAAATCGACATTCGGCGCTGCGATTCTGCCGCGCGGCCGGGCATGTTTTTCCCTCTGGGCGCCAGGCTGCCCGGCGATCGATCTGGTCATCAACGGCCAACCCGCTTTGCCGATGCTTCCACAAAAGGATGGCTGGTTCAGCCTCACGACGTCATGCAAAGCAGGCGATGGCTACAGGTTTCGCCTACCGTCAGGCACCTTGGTTCCCGATCCCGCCTCGCGCGCCCAAATGCACGATGTGCACGATGCAAGCCTGCTCATCGACCCGCGCGCCTATTCATGGCGGCATCCTCAATGGCGCGGGCGGCCCTGGCACGAAGCCGTCATTTACGAAATCCATCCCGGTCTTGCCGGTGGCTTTGCCGGGATCGAGGCCCAATTGCCATACCTCGCAGCCCTTGGCGTCACCGCCATCGAATTGATGCCGATTGCCGATTTTCCCGGCCAGCGCAATTGGGGCTATGACGGCGTGCTGCCCTACGCGCCCGACACATCCTATGGCACGCCCGAACAGCTCAAATCCCTGATCGACGCGGCGCACGGCTACGGGCTGATGATCCTGCTGGACGTCGTGTATAATCATTTCGGTCCCGATGGTAATTACCTGCCCCAATTGGCGCCGCAATTTTATCGCCACGACCGGACCACGCCCTGGGGCGATGCGATCGATGTCAGGCAGAACGAGGTCAAACAGTTTTTTATCCAGAATGCGCTCTATTGGCTGATCGAATATCGTTTCGACGGCTTGCGTTTCGATGCCGTGCACGCGCTCGACGATTCAGAATTTCTGCGGGAAATGGCACGGGACATTCGCAGGAATGTCGAGATGGATCGGCATGTCCATCTCATCCTGGAGAACGAAAATAACGATGCATCCCTGCTCGGACCCGTTCAGCAGGGCATTCAATATGACGCCCAATGGGCGGATGATTTTCATCACGCCGTCCATGTGCTGCTCACCGGTGAGGACGAATCCTATTACGAGGAATTTGCCGCCGACCCCGCGGTTCTGCTCGCCAAATGTCTGGCCGAGGGATTTGCCTTTCCCGGTGGGCCGGCAACCAATCAGAATGAACCACCCTTACCGACCACGGCTTTTGTGATTTGCCTGCAAAATCACGACCAGATCGGTAATCGAGCCATGGGCGAAAGGCTGGCCGCCTTGGCCCACCCGAAAGCCTTGCGTGCGGCAACCCTCGTGTTGTTGCTCACGCCGCAAATCCCCTTACTGTTCATGGGCCAGGAAACCGGCTCATCCCAGCCGTTTTTATATTTCACCGATCACCACGGTGAACTCGCGGATGCGGTACGTGAAGGCAGGCGCCGCGAGTTCGCCAAGTTCACTGGCTTTACCGACCCCAAACGTCGTGCTCGCATCCCCGATCCGAATCACCCCGATACCTTCGCGGCATCGATGATCGATAAGGCAGATCCCGCGGATGCCGCGCGGCCGGGCTGGCTTGCCTTGCACCAGGAGCTGCTTGCAACGCGGGCAAAGTTCATCACGCCCTTCATACCGCGTGGCCAGCCCATCGGCGCACAAGCGCTCGGCCGCACCGGCATCCACGCGCAATGGCGCCTTGCCAATGGCGCGGTTCTAACCATCGCGGCGAATTTCGCCGCCACCCCATTGCTTTGTCCCGTGCTGGATGATGATGTTATTTTCGCCAGTCCCGCCGATGCCCATTGCTCCGCCGGCACGCTCGCCGGCCACACCGCCATCGCCACATTGCGGAGCCCCGCCTGATGAATGACGATGATTTGCGCGCCATCGCCGCCGCCCGTGGCATTGAACGGACCTGGCAGGATGTCGGCGGTCAATGGCACGAAGTCGCCCTCGATACGCTGCGGGCGATCATCGCGGCACTGGGCGCCGATGATGCAGCTCTCACCAAACCCAATTTGATCACCGCTGACGCTGGCTGCGATATCACATTCACCGGCCGCCCCGGTCTGTATCGATTGCAGTATGAAAACGGCGCAATCGAGGATCGCATCGCCGAACAATGGCCGCATAATCTGGTGCGCCTGCCGCCGATCAATGTCCCCGGCTATCACCGCCTGATCAATGACGATCGCAGCATCACCATCGCCGTCGCACCGCCCCGCTGCTGGACCATTGAAGATGCGCTGGCCGCCAGCAGCGGTTCCCAGAAAGCCTGGGGCCTGGCCGCGCAGATCTATGCGCTGCACCGCCCCGGCGATGGCGGCATCGGCGATTTCGCGGCCCTCGCGCATCTGGCCCATCACGCCGGCCATGAAGGTGCGGCGGCCTTGGCGCTCAGCCCCGTGCACGCGGCCTTCTCAGCCGAACCCGGTAAATTCAGCCCCTATTCCCCGTCCAGCCGGGTGCTTCTCAACGGCCTCTACGGCGTCACAAACCCCGCTGCGCCAACCCCGGCCGAGGCCGCCTCCTTGATCGACTGGCCGGCCTCAACCCTGCATCGTCTGGCGCAATTGCGCCGGCAATACGAAACCCTGCTGCAGGATCATCAAGCCCGTTCGGCGTTCGCCGACTATCGCCGCGCACGCGGCGACGCCTTGCAACGCCACGCCATTTTCGAGGCCATCCATGCGGCCTATGGCGCCATCGGCTGGCGCGATTGGCCGGCCGCGTTGCACGATCCCGCCGGGCCTGCCGTCGCGGCCTTCGCGGCCGATCATGAGGCAGAAATCGGCTTTCACGCTTTTTTGCAATTCCACGCCGAAGCCGGTCTGCAAGCCGCCCAGGAATCCGCGCGCAACGCCGGCATGGCCATCGGCCTGATCACCGATCTCGCGGTCGGCACCGATCATGGCGGGAGCGACAGCTGGGGCCGGCCGGGCGAAATGCTGGCCGGCCTGTCCATCGGCGCGCCGCCGGATTTCTTCAATCCGCGCGGGCAGGATTGGGGACTGACCAATTTTTCCCCGCAAGGCATGGTCTCCCAAGGCTTCGCCGGCTTTATCGATATGCTGCGCGCAGCCTTGCGCCATGCCGGCGGTGTGCGGATGGATCATGTCATGGGTCTCGCCCGGCTCTGGGTCACCCCAATCGGCGCCGGCGCCGCCCATGGCGCTTATCTGCGCTACCCGCAAACCGATCTGCTGCGCCTGGTCCGGCTGGAATCCCAGCGCCACCGCGCCATCATTCTGGGTGAGGATCTCGGCACATTACCCCATGGCTTCCGCGCCGCACTCGATGATGCCGGAATCGCCGGCCTGCGCATTCTCTGGTTCGAGCGCGAGGGCGATGCCGGCGCCTTTGTCAGCCCACATCATTGGACCAAGAACGCCGTGGCGATGAGCTCCACCCACGATCTGCCGACCATCGCCGGCTGGTGGCGCGGGAACGATCTGGCGTTGCGCGCCCTCGCCGGCCATCCCGCCACCGAGCACGACGAGCAGCTTCGCGCCCATGACCGCGATCTGCTCTGGCAGGCATTCTGCGAAAGCGGCGCCGCTCCAGCATCCACCCCGGCCCCCGCCCCCGCCGAGAGCGACAGCGCGACCGATGCCGCCATCCGTCATATCACTGAGGCCCAGTGCGATCTGCTGCTGCTGCCGCTGGAAGATTTATTGGGTCTGGCCGAACAGCCCAATTTGCCCGGCACGATCGATGAACATCCAAACTGGCGCCGCCGGCTGACCGCCCCGGCCGAGGATTTGTTGGCAGCACCTGCACCGGCGGCGCGCCTCGCCTGGCTCGCCCAGTCGCGGTCATGACGCTCAGCACCATCCCGCGCGCCACTTACCGGCTGCAGCTTCATGCCGGCTTCACCTTCGATGATGCAGCCCGGATCGTCCCCTATCTCGCGGCGTTGGGCGTCAGCCACGCTTACACCTCGCCCATCCTCACCGCCCGCCCCGGCTCAACCCACGGCTATGACATTGTCGATCACCGGGCGATCAACCCCGAGCTTGGCGGCGAGCCGGCGTTCAGGCGCTTCGTCGCAGCCCTGCGCGCGCAGGGCATGGGCATCATTGTCGATATCGTGCCGAATCACATGGGCGTCGGCGGCGCCGATAATGGCTGGTGGCTGGATTTGCTGGAATGGGGGCAGGCCAGTCGCTACGCCAATTTCTTCGATATCGACTGGACCCCGCCCGATCCCGCCCTGAACGGCAAAATTCTCGCTCCCTTCCTCGGCGCACCTTACGGCGAATGTCTCGATGCGGGCGAGATCAAACTGAAATTCGATGCCGCGACCGGCAGCATCGCCGCCCATTATGGCGAACATGTCTTGCCGATCACCCCGCCCGATTATCCGCGCCTATTGCCGGGATTGCTCCCGCCTTGGCACGCCGCCCGCCACGCCGGGCGCCAGGCCGCGCGCATCAAGGCGGATCTGCTGAGCCGCGATGCCGGGCTGATCGATGCGGCACTGGCCCGGTTCGACCCCGCCACAGAAACCGGGCGCGCCCAATTGCACGCCCTTCTCGAACGCCAGCATTACCGCCTCGCCTGGTGGCGGGCGGCGGCGGATGAAATCAACTGGCGGCGCTTTTTCGATGTCACGTCGCTGGCCGGTCTGCGGGTCGAACTACCGGCCGTGTTCGATGCCACGCATGAATTGTTGCTGCGGCTTTATGGCGAGGGTCTGATCGATGGCATGCGCATCGATCATGTCGATGGCCTGGCTGACCCGCGCGCTTATTGCCGCAAATTGCGCCGCAGCCTGCACACGGCCGGCGCCAGCCGGCCGGCGGATGCCCCTGCGGGCGAACCCTATATCCTGGTCGAAAAAATCCTCGCGGCGGGTGAATTTTTACCCGCTGACTGGCTGACCGACGGCACCACCGGCTATGATTTCATGGATCAGGTCGGCGGGTTGTTGCACGACCCCGAGGGTGCTGTGAAGCTGGCTCAATTATGGTCCCGCCTCACCGGCCGCGCCGCCGATTTCGAGGTCGAGGAGCGTGAAGCCCGCAGGCTGACCCTGCGCGATGCTCTGGCCAGCGAACTCAACGCCGCGGCCGCCGCCCTGCACCGCATCGCCCGGCGCGATCTGGTCACCCGCGATTTCACGCTCACCACAATCCGCCGCGCTTTGACGGAAATCCTGATCCATTTCCCGGTCTATCGTCTCTATGCAGGCTCCGCCGGCCGCACCCGCCCTGACGATCACGTATTGGCCCGCGCCATGGCCGGTGCCAGGCGCAGTTTGCGCGCGGCCGATCACCCGTTGCTCGCGCTGATCGGTGACTGGTTGGGCGGCAAATCACCGCACTTGCTGCCTCCCGGTCCGGCGCGGCGCGGGCGCCTGCGCGCCATGGTCAGGTTTCAGCAATTATCCTCGCCGGTGGCCGCCAAATCGGTCGAGGATACCGCTTTTTACCGCTATGGGCGCCTCTTGTCGCGCAACGAAGTCGGCTCCAATCCGGGGGTCTTCGCGCTCACACCGGCGGGCTTTCACGCCGCCTGCCAAACCCGGCAGCGCCATACCCCGCACGCCATGCTGGCCACAGCCACCCATGATCATAAACGCGGCGAGGATGTCCGGGCCCGCCTCGCGGTGATCAGCGAAATCCCCGATGAATGGGAAGCTTGCCTGGAACGCTGGATGCGCATGAACGCCGCTTTGCACCGCACGGTCGATCCCGCGCTTGGTGCCGATCAGGCGCCCGATCCAGCCGATGAAATCATGCTCTATCAAATGCTGGTCGGCGCCTGGCCGCTGGGTTTGGCGGCGGACGACGAAGCCGGGCTCGCCGCCTTTCGCAGCCGCATCGCTGCATGGCAGGTGAAAGCCCTGCGCGAAGCCAAATTGCACACTGGCTGGATCGCCCCTGACGAGGCGTACGAGGCCGCCTGCGCTGACTTTCTCGCCGCCACGCTCGACCCTCAGCGCGCCGCCCCTCTCTGTGCCGAACTCGCCGCTTTCGCCGCACGCATCGCCCCGGCCGGTGCGCTGAACGGGCTCGCCCAGACGGTTTTGCGCCTGACCGTGCCGGGCATGCCCGATCAATATCAAGGCACCGAATATTGGGATGAAAGCCTGGTCGATCCCGATAATCGCAGCGCCGTCGATTATCCGCGCCGCGCCGATGATCTGGCGCATCATGCGCCGCTATCCGCGCTTTTGGCCGACTGGCGCAGCGGCCGCATCAAGCAGGCCATCACCGCGGAGTTGCTGGCACTGCGCCGCCTTCATGCCGCTTCATTCGCCTCCGGCAGCTACGTGAAGCTCGACACGCAAGGCCCGCTGGCCGGCCACGTCCTCGCCTTCGCGCGGATATTTGACGATCAAATGATCATCACCGCCGTCACCCGCCTCGCCTGCGGCTTGCTCGGCACGGCCGGCCTGCCGCTTGTGCCCCGGGCTGCATGGGCCGGCACGCATATCATCTTCCCCGATCATCTGGCCGGCCGAACCTGGCGGAGTTTGTTCGATCCTGGCCACCCGATTGGCCACTCGATTGGCCACTCGGGCGCCCCAGACGGGCGAATTTTACGAATTGAAACTTTATTTGCGCAATTGCCGGCCGCCTTGCTTATAGTCGTGTAAATTGTTTCACGCATTGCGCGCGGTTCAACCGCGCTGAAGGTCTCCCATGCAGCACGCAATCGATATATTGGTTTTACTGCTTATGGATATCGCCCGCATCGTGATGGAGGTGATCGGCCTGATCGACGGTTTTTTAGCCGCCATCATGACGACTCTGGGCATCGGCGCGTCGGCTCAGGGCGTGATCCTGCTGCTCTTGGCCCTTTGCATGATCATTTTTGCCGTCCGGGTTTTGGGCGGCCTGATCGGTGCCTTGCTGGTCGTGTTGATCGTGCTGCTGATCCTGCACCACTATATGCCGAATCTCGGCATGCCGCCGCTGCACGTCATACCGTCCGTGCCGTCATCGGGCGCCTAAATTGATCAAATCAATCCGGAGCGTATCTCCAGGCAGCAATGACGCTTTCAGTCGAGCACCGCGCTGCATTTGTTCCCTCCACATCAAATATGGAGGACATTGGTATCCCGTAGGGGATTCGAACCCCTGTCGCCGCCGTGAAAGGGCAGTGTCCTAGGCCTCTAGACGAACGGGACCAAGTGGGATGCTGGGTAGCCGAGGCAATGGGTTCAGGTCAAGCGGGCCTGCTTATGCCGGCGCGGCATCCACGACGAAAAATCCGGCGCTTACACTGCCGTTCCAGCTTTCCGCCCGCAAATGCCCGGCAATATTCAGCGGCGCGCCGCCGACCCGCAGCAATGCGTCGGCCAAAGCGCCCTCTTTGCCACGAAACAACAAGGCCTTCAGCCGCCCGCCCGATTCATCGGTGAGGAAAGCGCGGATCGTGTTGCCCTCCTTGCCGATCCGGTCCGCCTTGGTCACCCGGGCGCGCAACACCACGAACATCGGCTCGGGATTGCCAGCGCCGAACGGCCCAAGCTTGCTGACCATTTCCGCCAGCGCGACATTTGCCGCCGGCACGGTCAGGGCTGCTTCCCATTGCAGGGTCGCTTGCGCCGGCATCAAAGCCGCCTCGTTCAGCCGCGCGCATAAAAATTCATGAAACGCACCCACTTTGTCCGCCGGCAGGGCAAAACCCGCCGCCATGGCATGGCCGCCGCCGGTGGTCAGCAGCCCCGATTGCCGCGCCGCAATCACCGCAGCCCCCAGATCAAGCCCGGCAATGGACCGGCCCGAGCCTTTGGCAACGCCGCCCGCCAGCCCCGCGACACAGGCCGGCCGGTTGAATTTTTCCTTAATCCGCCCAGCCACAATGCCCACCACGCCAGGGTGCCAGCCCGCCCCCGCGACCACCACGACCGGCAGCCCCTCGGCAATCTGTGCCGCAGCACTCGCCATGGCTTCATCGAGTATCCCCGCCTCAACCGCCTGGCGCTGGCGATTAATATCATCGAGCTGTGCCGCAATGCGCTGCGCCTCCAGCCGGTCCGGCTCCAGCAGAAGTTTCAAACCCATATCGCATTCATGGATCCGTCCGGCGGCATTGATGCGCGGGCCGAGGGCAAATCCGCAGGTCATCGCACTCGGCGCATCCTTCGCCTGCGCGACCTCAAGCAAGGCGGCAATCCCAGGGCGCGCGCGCCGGCCCATCACCGCCAGGCCTTGGGTAACAAAAGCCCGGTTCAGGCCGGTCAGCGGCATCACGTCGCACACCGTCGCCAGCGCCACCAAATCCAGATAACCCCGTAAATCCGGCTCCGCGCGCTGCGCGAAATAGCCGCGCTGGCGCAAGCTGCGCAGCATGCCGACCAGCGTAATAAAGGTTACCGCCGCCGCGCAAATATGATGCAGCCCCGATTGATCATCGAGCCGGTTCGGATTGACGGTGGCGAAAATCGCCGGCGGCGGCCCCTCGGCTTTGTGATGGTCCAGCACAATGGCTTCCGTCTGCCCGTTCAGCGCGCCGAAGGCGGCATGGGCGGAAATGCCGCAATCGACACAGACAATCAGCCGCGCCCCGCGCGCTTCAAGGCCGGCCAGTGCGGCCGGGTTGGGCCCGTAGCCCTCGCTCAACCGGTCCGGCACATAAGAAATTACAGCACAGCCCAGGCGGCGCAGCACATCGGCCAGCAAGGCGCCGCTGCACGCGCCATCCACATCATAATCGCCGAACACCGCCACCGTCTCGCCGGCCTGCACCGCATCGGCAAGCCGCCCTGCCGCACGATCCATGTCGGTGAAACATGACGGATCAGGCAGCCAGGCCCGCAAGGTCGGTGTCAGAAAAGCCTCAGCCTGCTCAATGCCGATGCCGCGCCCGGCGAGCAGCCGGCCAATGATATCGGGCACACCCAGCCTTTGTGCAATCGCCAGGCCAATCCGCTCCTCGCCCGCCAGATGCTCCCAGCGCCGGCCCGACAGGCTGAGCGCATCAGGCGCGGCAAAAGCCGCCAAACTCATCCCCGCGCCACCGGCTTGATCGAGAAATTATGCTGCGCCTCGATCGTGCGCACCGTGCCGGATTTGCTGCGCATCACAATCGAATGGGTCGTCGCACCAAGCTGCGTGCGCCGCACGCCGCGCAGCATCGGTCCATCCGTCACGCCGGTCGCGGCGAACATCACATCGCCGCCGGCCATCTCGATGAGCGAATAAATCCGGTTCGGATCGGTAATGCCCATGCCCCGGGCGCGCTCGATCTGGCCGTCATCCTCGAACAATAACCGCCCCTGCATCTGCCCGCCTATGCAGCGCAACGCCGCCGCCGACAACACACCCTCCGGCGCGCCGCCCGAACCGATATAAATATCCACGCCGGTTTCCGGCTGCGAGACGGCGATCAGCCCCGAGACATCGCCATCACCGATCAGCATGATCCGCGCGCCCGCCTCGCGGCATTTGGCGATCATTTCCGCATGGCGCTCGCGCTCCAGCGTGCACACCATCAAATCCGAAATATCGCATTTTTTGGCGCGCGCCAGATTGCGCAAATTCTCGCCGACCGAGGCATCCAGACTCACCAAATGATCGGGCAGTCCCGGCCCGACGGCAATTTTGTCCATATAAATATCCGGCGCATGAAGGAATTTTCCATGTTCGGCCAAAGCCAGCACGGCAATCGCATTGGGCGCGCCTTTCGCCGCAATCGAGGTGCCTTCCAGCGGATCGACCGCAATATCCATCGCCGGGCCACCCATGCCGACCTTCTCGCCGATGAACAGCATCGGTGCCTCGTCCATCTCGCCCTCGCCGATCACCACCGTGCCGTCGATCGCCACCGAGTCAAAGGCAATCCGCATCGCTTCCACGGCCGCACCATCGGCCGCTATTTTGTCGCCCCGGCCAATCCAGCGCGCCGCCGCCAGCCCCGCGGCCTCGGTCACCCGCACCAATTCCAAAGCCAGATTGCGATCGGTCATGTTTGATACCCCTGTCATGAGAGCCATCTCACTTAAAGCTGTGAGTTGATCGATGAAGTTGATGTCTCTTTGGTTTCAAAGAGAACCGGTTATTCACGAAAGCAAGTCGCTGTAAAAAAATCACGCTCTAGAGCAAAATTCATCTGAATTGGCTCGTTAAAATGAAGTCAGAGTGTTTTTCGTCTGATGAAAAACACTCTAATGAGCCTCAATCCGGATCAACGCAGGTGGTTCCAGCACCGCCTCCAGCGCGGTAATGCGGGCCACGGCCCGTGCCAGGCTCGCCTCCTCTGTCTGGTGCGTCACCAGCACAATCGGCACGGCGTCCCCGGGGCTGCGGCCATGCTGCAACATCGATTCGAGCGACACACCCTGATCCCGCAACGCCGCCGTGACATCGGCAATCACGCCGGGCCGGTCCACCACCATCAACCGCAGAAAATAAGCACCCTTATGCGCGGCCATGGGAACCGCCTGCGCCGTCGCCAGCGCGCTGGCTGTAACCCCCCAAACCGGCGTCTGCCGGCCACGGGCAATATCGATCAAATCCGCAACAATGGCCGAGGCCGTCGGGCCGGCTCCCGCCCCGCGCCCTTGCAGAAACAAAGCCCCGGCATGGTCGCTCTCGATCGCCACGGCGTTGAACACCCCATTGGTGCTGGCCAGCGGCGAGGCCAGCGGCACCATCGCCGGATGCACCCGCGTCTCAACGCCCGATGCAGTGGCCCGGGCAATGCCAAGCAACTTGATCCGATAACCGAGCTCGGCCGCAAAACTGATATCCAGCGCGCTGATCCGCCTGATCCCCTCGACATGGACAGCACCAAAATCAACCGGCCGGCCGAACGCCAAAGCGGCCAGGATCGCCAATTTATGCGCGGTATCAATGCCGTCGATATCGAAGGCAGGGTCGGCCTCGGCATACCCCAGGCGCTGCGCATCGGCGAGAATATCGCCAAATTCGCCGCCGGTTTGCTGCATGGTGCTGAGAATATAATTGCAGGTGCCGTTCAATATGCCTGCCACCCGCGTAATCCGGTTGCCCGCCAGCCCCTCGCGCACCGCCTTGATAACGGGAATACCCCCCGCCACCGCCGCCTCATAAGCCAAACTGAGCCCCTTTGATTCCGCCAGGGTCGAGAGCGCCACGCCATGCACCGCCAGCAGCGCCTTGTT